>NZ_JBBNAH010000126.1:0-2224 GCF_037994325.1 Pseudomonas sp. | reverse complement strand
AGGGGCGACTGACGCGAAGGAACACAAAATTGAGCGACCTCCTCTCCCGCCGTTTGGCACTGCTCAGCCAGCCTGCACACCTGAATTTGCTTACCCAGTGCCTGCACGGGATCGAGCGCGAATGTTTGCGCGTCGACAGCCAGGGCCAACTCGCTCTGACGCCGCACCCCATTGCCTTGGGCTCGGCGCTGACCCACCCGCAGATCACCACCGACTATTCCGAATCGTTGCTGGAGTTTATTACCCCAGCCGAAGCCGACCCCGCTGAAACCCTGGCCGACCTCGAAGCGATTCACCGTTTTGCCTACAGCAAGCTCGACAACGAGTACCTGTGGAGCCCGTCGATGCCCTGCCCGCTGCCGGAAGAAGAGGTGATTCCCATCGCCCGCTACGGCAACTCGAACATCGGCCGGCTCAAGTATGTGTACCGCAAGGGCCTGGCCCTGCGTTACGGCAAAACCATGCAGTGCATTGCCGGCATTCACTACAACTTCTCGCTGCCGGAAACCCTGTGGCCGGTGTTGCAGGTGGCCGAAGACGACACCCAAAGCCTGCGTGACTACCAGTCGGAGCGCTACATCGCGCTGATCCGTAACTTCCGCCGCTACAGCTGGCTGCTGATGTACCTGTTTGGCGCCTCCCCCGCGTTGGATGCCGGTTTCCTCCGTGGACGCCCGCACAAACTGCAACAGCTCGACGCGCAGAGCCTGTACCTGCCCTACGCCACCAGCCTGCGCATGAGCGACCTGGGTTACCAGAGCAACGCCCAGGCCGGCATTACCCCTTGCTACAACGACCTGGCCAGCTACACCGACAGCCTGCGCCAAGCGGTGTCGACGCCGTACCCGGCCTATGCCGAAGCGGGTACCAAGAAAGACGGCGAGTGGCAGCAGCTGAACACCAACATCCTGCAGATCGAAAACGAGTACTACTCGAACATCCGCCCCAAACGCGTGACCTACAGCGGCGAGCGGCCAATTCAGGCGTTGATGTCCCGTGGCGTGCAGTACGTGGAAGTGCGTTGCCTGGATATCAACCCGTTCCTGCCGATGGGCATCGACCTCACCAGCGCGCGTTTTATCGACGCGTTTGTGCTGTTCTGCGCCTTGCAAGACAGCCCGGAACTGGGCGGCGGCGAATGCGGCGGCGCGACCGAGAACTTCCTTAGCGTGGTCAAAGAAGGCCGCAAGCCGGGCCTGCAATTGCGCCGCAACGGTTTGGGCATTGGTTTGCAGGAATGGGCCAATGAGTTGCTTGAGCAAATCGGCAAGCTCTCGGACCTGCTCGACAAGAGCCATGGCGGTACTGAACACGCCGACGCCCTGGCCGCCCAACGCGCCAAAGTCGCCGACCCGGCGCTGACGCCATCGGCGCAGGTACTGGCTGCGCTTAAAGCCAATAACGAGACCTTTGCCGAGTTCTCGTTCCGCCAAAGCCAGGCCCACGCCGAGTACTTCCGTAGCAAGCCGCTGAGTGCAGAAGAAAGCGCCACTTTTGAGGAATCGGTGACGCAATCGCTGGACGATCAAGCGGCCACCGAAGCGGAGCAAAGTGGCGACTTTGACACCTTTGTCGCCGCTTACCAGGCCAGTATTTTGGCATTAGCGGTTTAGTCGATAGCGTCACAAAAAAAGCCAGCGGGGTAAAAGCCGGGACCGACGGTCGGTTGTTTCCGGCTAGGCGGGGCTAGCATTAGCCGCAGTTACTAACCGCGAGTTTGCCCATGGCGCCCCCAGAGGCCATCCCCAAGGACGACGACCAGCAATGGAGCCTGGAAAGCCTGAACAAGGCTTACCAACAAGGCTACATGGCAGGTTTAACCGGCAACCCCATCAGCAACCAGCCCCACGCCCCCGATGTACTGGCGGCCGCCTGGGAAGCGGGTTGGGATGATGGTGAAGAGCAGTATCAACTGCTGGCGCAGAAGACTGCCTAACAAACTCAATGGCTGTTCACCCCTCGCCCGCTTGCGGGAGAGGGGCCGGGGGAGAGGGCCGGGATCACCTCGGTCGCATTTAAAAGCAAAAGCCCCTCTCCCGCCCTTCGGGCACCCTCTCCCGCAAGCGGGAGAGGGGATACATGTGCCACCGCGAACTGCTCTGCTCCCCTCGCCCGAAACAAACTCAATGGCTGTTCACCCCTCGCCCGCTCGCGGGAGAGGGGCCGGGGGAGAGGGTCGGGATCACCTCGGTCGCATTTAAAAGCAAAAGCCCCTCTCCCGCCC
>NZ_JBBNAH010000125.1:0-1900 GCF_037994325.1 Pseudomonas sp. | reverse complement strand
TAGTGGTGGATACCGGCTCGCACCCCGACCCGCTGATTCGCGCCAACATTGGCACACCGCGCACCCTGACCGTCGACCAACAGCTACTCGACGAGCACTACGAGGCCGCCCTGTGCATTGTCGACAGCGTCATGCAAGCCGAACGCTGGGCCTGGGTACACCCCGAAGAAACCCGGCGCTTCCTCGCCCGCGAACTCAACACCAGCGAATACTGGGTAGCCGCTGCCTACGGCGAAGACGCCCACCGCCGCCTGCACACCGCCCTGGACGAACGCTCCATCGTCGCCCTGCAACACCTCACTGACTTTCTCCAGCGCTGGGGCTTTATTCAAGAACGCTTTGACGTGCGCGACTGGATAGACGAGCGGCCGCTTAACCACTGCCTGGCTAACCTGAAAACCGCATAGGAGCGCGCCCCGGCGTACTAAACCAGGCGTTGTTCCTTGGACGGCCGGTAGCCGTAGTAAGCGCTGTAACAGCGGCTGAAATGGCTACCGGTGACAAAGCCACACGCCAGGCCAACATCCACCACCGAGAGTTTGGTGTGCTGTAACAAGCGCCGCGCTTCGGTAATGCGCAGTTCCAGGTAGTAGCGCTGTGGCGTGGTGCCCAATTGTTCGCGAAACAGGCGCTCGATCTGGCGGCGCGAGCGGCCGACATAGCTAGCCAATTGCTCCAGTTCCAGCAGCTCTTCAAGGTTGGCTTCCATCAATTGCACCACTTGCCGCGTGGGTTCACTGATTTTCAGCAAGGACTTGGGGTTGATGCGCCGATAGCGCGACGCCTCAAAGGCCAGAATGTCTTCAATGCCATCGACCAGCGCGCGGTTATGCAACTGCTTGATCCATTCCAGAATCAGCGTGGGCGCGCCAGAGGCCGAGGAAGCGGTGAGGCGGTCGCGGTCAATCACATAACTCTCGCTGGTAACCTCTGCGCGCTTGGCGACCTCCGCTAACGCCGCGCGGTGCTCAGGGTGGATGGCGCAGCGATAACCATCGAGCAAACCGGCACGGCCGAGAAACCAGGCACCGTTCCACAACCCACCTAAGGGCATGCCTAAACGCGCGGCATCTTGGAGCAGCTGCAAAAAACTGTGATCGGCGTGCAATGGTGTGCGGTAACCGCCACACACCACCAGCATGGCCAAGTCATTGAGGCCGGCGTGGTTGAGCTCAGCATCGGGGCTAATGACCAGGCCCAGATCACTGATCACCTCGTTACCGTCAAGGCTGAAGTGGGTGATCGAGAAGGTTTGCGCTTGCAACAGGTTCGCCGTGACTAACGTGTCCAAGGCCTGGGTAAAGGCCGGCAGGGAGAAGTTTTCCAACAGCAGAAAACCAACGCGCGTGCGTTTGTCCGCAACGTGTTGGCCCTCGCCGACATAGCGATAATTTTTGGTCTTCATCACGCCACTAAAATCACGCCGTTGCATCACTACCCGCCTCCAAGTACCAGCGCCCCAACATCCCAGTAAACGTCCAGCTAGCTGCCGTAGCGTTCATCCCATTGTGCCAAACAGCTCACCCCGCGACATCGTAACAACGACCCATGGTTGCACCGTCAGCGGCGAGACCCGGCTAGCGCAGTGCCCTAAAACACTGCGCCGGACACAATCAGCCCCGTGGTGATCAACGCCAGCACTGAGGGCTGGAATTAACCCCGATTAATCATGCATGGTGTAAGCCCCAACACCCGCTGTTAAGGACCACCATGCGCACCGGCATCGCCCATTGCAAAGACGTCGATCTGGCCTATGAAGATTGGGGCGATAGCGCTGCGCCGCCGTTGCTGTTGATCATGGGCTTGGGGGCGCAGTTGGTATTGTGGCCCGACGATTTTTGCCAGGGTTTGGTGGACCGGGGTTTTCGCGTGATTCGTTTTGATAACCGCGATGTAGGCC
>NZ_JBBNAH010000124.1:0-1844 GCF_037994325.1 Pseudomonas sp. | reverse complement strand
CGAAATCATGGCCCGCTATATCGACCCGAAATACATCGACGTCTTTGTCGCCTGTAAAGAGAGTGAACTCGCCGAGTTCGAAAACTCCATTTCGGACCTCGAGTACAACTGGTACCTGCACACCGTTTAAGTGTGCAGTTAACCCATTCGACGCCGGCACCAAGCCGGCGTCGTTTTATCTGCCGCAATAAACCGTTTTTGCCTGCACCGCAGCCCTGAGACCCACGAGCTGCGTTGTTGTTTGTGTGCCATGGCCAGCCCAGACGTGCGTAGAGACCACCAGACATGTCGCGGCTCGCTCAGTTGTAAAGGATTTGAGCGATAACTCCACTTGCCTTGGCGCTTGCCAAGGCCATTGCTGTGAACCGACACGTAAGGAAGTCGTCATGCCCCGCTTGTTAGCTGCGCTGCTGTTTGCTGGCTCATCCATGCTCCTCACTGCACCGGCGACCCAGGCCGAAGACCTGGTGGTCTACAACTGGAACGATTACATCGCCCCGCAGGTGCTGGCCGATTTCGAAAAACAAACCGGCATCCATGTCGACTACCACACCTACAGCACCGCCGAAGAGCTGGAAAAAGCCCTGGCCAGTGGCGACTCCATCGATATTGCCGTGCCCTCCCACGACACTCTCCCCGCGCTGATCAAAGCCGGTCGCTTGCAGCCGCTGGACATGACCCGTCTGCCCAACCGTGTGCACCTGGACAAACAGCTGCTGAGCAAGCTCAACGCCGTCGACCCGCAGAACCGTTACGCCATTCCCTACCAATGGGGCGCTGTCGGCCTGGCGATCAACGTGCCGCTGGCCGAGAAAGCCTTCGGTGGCCCGCTGCCCAACAGCTGGAGCCTGCTGTTCGACCCGGCGCAAAGCGCCAAGCTGGCCAGTTGCGGCATCAGCGTGCTGGATGCGCCGGATGAAGTGATGTCGGTGCTGATGAACTACATGGGCCGTAGCCTCGCCCACAGCCCGCCAACGCAGATCAAGCAAGGCGGCAGCGTGCTTAACGCCATTCGCCACAACGTGCGTTACGTGGATAGCGAGCGTTATATCGACGATTTGAAAACCGGCAAGCTGTGCATGTCGCTGGCCTGGGTTGGCGATGCCCTGGGCGCCACAGCGGCGGGCCAGGACGTACGTTTTATCGTGCCGGACGAAGGCTCGGTGTTGTTTATCGACAACCTGGTCATCCTCAGCAGCGCCCGCCGCGCTGACCTGGCGCACCGCTTTATCGACTTTTTGATGCAGCCAAAAGTAGCCGCGCAGATCACCACCGAAACCCTGTACCCGAGTGGCAATGCCGATGCCCGCGAGTTTCTCGACCCGACGTTGCGCGACCAGCCAGGCCTGTATCCAGACCGCGACACCAAGCGGCGCTTGGCGGCATTGGAAGTGCTGCCGGAGAAGATCTCCAGCGTGAAGGAACAGGTGTGGGGCAAGTTTCGCGACGGCAGTTGAACCTCTCGCGTCGATCAACAGCGCAATAACATGCTACCGCGCACCTGGATTCCCGCCTTCGCGGGAATGACGGAGATATGCCCGCAACACGCCGTCATCCCCGCAAAGGCGGGGATCCAGTGGGGCAGCACCGCGGTATCGAGCTGCCAAACCGTCGCGACTAGAAAACTTGCGAGCGGCCAACAGCTGTCGTCCAATAGCGCCGCACCCAAGGAGAGCCCGATGCAGCGCCCCGCCACCCCTCGCAAACCCCGCGCCAGCAGCCAGGCTCGTATTGATGCCATTCTTGAGGCCGCCCGCACGCTGCTGGCCGAAGAAGGCGTGGCCGGTCTGTCGATTTACAGTGTGGCTGAACGTGCGCAGATCCCGCCCTCGTCCGTGTACCAC
>NZ_JBBNAH010000123.1:0-21810 GCF_037994325.1 Pseudomonas sp. | reverse complement strand
ATCCACCCCCGTGTAGAACTCGCTGGAGCGACGTACGTTGCCGTTCAGGCGCAGGTCGCCGCCCGGCACGGCCAGGTCATACACGGTGTTCAGGTTCAGGCTCAGGTGCGGGGCGAAGGGCAGTTCGTTGCCGCTGTAGTCGGCAAGCGAGGCCACGCCATCGGGCAGGAACTGGTCAATCTTGGTTCGCAGGTAGGAGGCGGTAAAGCTGGTGCGCCAATCCGGGGTGATCAGAAAGGTGGACTCCAATTCCGCGCCATAGGTGTGGGAGGAGTCGGCGTTGGCCAGTACCGAGCCAATAACCTGGGTGCCGTTGAACACCGGGTCGCTCAGGCTGGTTTGGTAGTTCTCGTAGTCGTTGTAGAACAGCGCAATGTTGTTTTGCAGGCGATTGTCAAAGGCCGAGGTTTTGATCCCCAGCTCATAGGACGTCACTTCCTCCGGGTCGATGGGACGTTCGATCAGGCTGATCAAGTTGGACGGCGCCGGGTTCCAGCCCCCCGAGGTTTCACCCTTGGCAAAGGTGAAGTAGGTGAACAGGTGCGGGCTGAACGTGTAGTCCAGGGTCAGCTTGGGAATCAGGCTGTCGTTTTTCTCTTTCCAGTCTTCAAAGGCGAAACGCCGCGTCAGCAGGGCGCCATCGGCGTTGCTGTTGTAGGCATCGCCATCAAGGGTGTGTTCTTCCTTGGAATAGCGCAGCCCGCCGGTCACGCCAAAGGCGTCGGTCACCTTGTAATGCAGCTGACCAAAAATGCCGTTGCTTTCTTTCTTGTTCCAGGAACGGGTGACTTGCCAGGTGGGGGCGGCGCCAATCGCGGAGAGGCGGTCGAAGTTGAAGTTCTCGTGGAAAAAGGTGGCGCCGGTGACGAAATCAAAACGCTCGTACTCGCCCAGGAACTGAAACTCCTGAGAGAACTGACGCTGATTGATGTCCTGGTAAAACTTGTTGGTGGTGTAGCGCGCCTGGCCGTCGCTGTCCCACGGCTGGCCGTCTTCGATACGGCGGAACGCGGTGATGGATTTCAGGGTCAGGTGGTCGTCCAGGTTGTCGGTGACCTTTAACGACAGGCCGCCGTTTTTCTGGTCGGTGCGGGTGTCCCACAGGGCGCGGGTGTGGTTTTTACTCAGCGCCGGGGTGCGTGGCGACGGCACGGCGTTGTCGGACTTGTCATAGGCCTCGTCGATGGAAAAGTCGAAGCGCAGCGAGTCACTGGCTCGCAACAGCAGCTTGGCGCGCGCCTGGTTGGTTTCGAAGCCGTTGACGTCTTTATGCAGGATTTCGTTATAGGCATAGCCGTCGCTGTGACGGCTGGCCACGGCCAGGCTGCCGCTCAGCACATTGGGTACCAGCGCGCCGCTGAAATAGCCCTTGGATTCAAAGGTGCCAAAGTTGCCGCCGCCTAGCTCTACCGAGCCAACGAATTCTTCACTGGGCTCTTTGCTGATGATCTTTACCGCACCAGAGCTGGTGTTCTGGCCGTACAGGGTACCCTGCGGGCCACGCAGAATTTCCACGCGCTCAATATCGGGCAAGTTGGAATAGGCGTTACCAAACTGGCGCGCCACGTAGACGTCATCCAGGTACACACCCACCGACGGGTTACCCGCCGGGCGCGAGTTGCCGATACCGCGGATAAACACGTATTGCTGGTTGATGTATGGGCTCGGCAGGGTCAGTCCGGCCGCCTGGCCGGCGAGGTCGGCAAGGGTGTGCACTTGCCGCTCCTGCAGCTGGCTTTCACCCACGGCGCTCACCGCCACGGCAGTCTTTTGCACATCGGTGGTACGGCGTTCGGCGGTGACGGTGACGGTTTCCAGCGCAGCGCTTTTCTCGCCGTCTTCTTTCTTGTCATCGGCCGTGGTGCTGGCATCGGCCGCAACGGCCACGCCGCTTAGCAAGGCCAGCACAGACGCCAGCGCAAGGCCCAGTGCCTG
This sequence comes from Pseudomonas sp., assembly GCF_037994325.1. Taxonomy (GTDB): domain Bacteria; phylum Pseudomonadota; class Gammaproteobacteria; order Pseudomonadales; family Pseudomonadaceae; genus Aquipseudomonas. The sequence continues at coordinate 19,875 of NZ_JBBNAH010000123.1, read as the reverse complement.
ACGGGCAAATGGTACGGTGTTCACGGTGTTGCTCCCCATTTCAAACCTCACTCGCTGAATCGTTTCGTGCACAGCCGCTCCGGTGAACAACGCGGGCGATAAGACGCCTTGGCGCGGATTAATCCGGCCAACTGGTGAGTGGTACGGAAAGGGGTACGTGAGGAGCGGCCGCTACGTTGTCCCCTTGTGGGGATGGTCCGGTTGGCCATGGAAAGAGCCTACGGGCGGGCTGGATGAAAGCGAACTGATATTAACGATGATGCTTACGCGCAGTTTTCATATAGCGGTGGGGTATATGGGGTTTGGGCCGAACCGCCGAGTCGTCTAACACCACCGTCATTCCCGCGAAGGCGGGGATGACGGTGTTTTTAGGGGAGGACGGGCGTTTTCTACGGTAGGTTTATCAGCTCTTGGAGCAGTGCAAACCCATACGGCCAATCGCCCAGTTCCGCTTGAGAACCCAGGTGCCCAAACGCTCCCGGCACCTCCAGCCGCGCGCCCCAGGCGGCGGCAAATACTTCAGCGCGGGCCAGGGAGACCCGTGCATCGTCCGTGCTGGCCACCACAATGCTGGCGAACGGCAGCCGTTGCAGCGGCATGGGCGCAAAACCCGTGGCACCTGCTGGGTAGGACGGATCATCCACATCACTCGGCGCCACCAACAGCGCGCCTTTAACCGGCCCCTGGTACCGCGCCGCCCAGTGAGCAACCAGCGCCACCGACAACGAGTGCGCCACCAACACCACGGGCACGTCGGATTCAGCAATCACCGCCTGCAACGCGTCCACCCAAGCGTCGATATCGGGGTTATCCCATTCGGCTTGCTGCACGCGACGAAATTCCGGGTAGCTGTGCTCCCAGAAGGTTTGCCAGTGCTTGTTACCGGAATCGCCTCGGCCGGGCAGGGTAAGTACGCGGGTTTTCTGGGTCATCGAGATGCTCAAGAGTAACGAGTTAGTACACAAAGCCGAGCAGGCTAACGAATCCGTGCTCTGCTGGCGACGCCGCTTATGGCATATGCAAATAACCTTACGCGGCACCGCCGTGTTGCTCGCCATACAAACTGCGGTACAGACCATTGCCAGCCAGCAAGGCGTCATGACGCCCGCGCTCCGCCACGCGACCGTTATCCAACACCACAATCTGATCGGCATGGCGAATGGTGTGCAGACGGTGGGCGATCACCAGGCAGGTGCGGCCGCGCATCAGGTGGATCAACGCTTCCTGAATATGCGCTTCGGTGAGGCTGTCGATGCTGCTGGTTGCTTCGTCGAGAATCAGAATTTTCGGGTCGGCCAGAATCGCCCGGGCGATGGTCAGCAACTGCCGCTGGCCCTGGCTGATATCGCCGCCTTCGTGGCGCAGCAATGTGTCGTAGCCGTGGGGCAATTTTTCGATAAAAGCGTGCGCGTTGGCCAAGCGGCAGGCGTGTTCGACGTCCTCGTCGCTGGCCTCGGCCCGCGCATAACGCACGTTGTCGCGCACCGAGGCGTTGAACAGAAGCGGGTCTTGCAACACAAAGCCAATCTGTCGACGCAGGTCGGCGCGGCGCAGGTCGCGCAGGTCATGCCCGTCCAGGAGAATGCGTCCGGCGCTGACGTCATGCAGGCGGCTAAGCAGTTGCACGACAGTGGATTTACCGGCGCCAGTCGGGCCGATCAGCGCCAAGGTTTGTCCCGGCGCGATATGCAGGTCGACGTCATGCAACACCGGCGCGCCGGTGCCGTAGGCAAAGCTCACACCCTCAAAACGGATATCGCCCCGCAGCGTTTCCAGGGCAATGCGGCCATCCGGCTCATCCCCTTCGTCGAGCAATTCAAACGCCCGCTCGGCGCCGGCAAACGCCGCCATTACCGTGGTGATCTGGGTGGACACCTGGTTCAGCTGGCGGGAAAACTGCCGCGCGTATTCGCTAAAGGTCACGATCAAGCCGATGGTCACGTGGCCCTGAATCGCCAGCACGCCGCCGACCACCAGAATCAGCGAAAAACTCAGGTTGTCGCAGATATACATCAGCTTGGACACAAAACCGGAGTAGGTCTGCGCCCAGTAGGCCGAGCGGTGCAGCGTGGCGTTGTGCACTTCGAAATCGGCAATCACCGCCTGTTCGCGACCAAACGCCTTGCTCGCCAAATGCGCAGTCAGCGTCTCGTCGACATACCCAGCCAGCGCCCCCACATCTGCCTGCTGGCGTTTAAACAAGATCGGCGTGCGTGCACTCACCCAGCGCGCGCCGGCAAACATCATCGGCACCACCACCAGGCTGACCACCGCCAGCAGCGGGTTTAGCCAAAACATCAGGCCGAGCATGCCGGCAAACACCACCAGGCTGGTGCCAATCCGCAGCACAGCCTGGCTAAGGGTTTGCCCGAGGTTATCCAGATCGTTGGTCAGGCGGCTGGCGATTTCCCCGGCATGGCGTTCGGCAAAGTAGGCCATTGGCAAGGTATGCAGACGGCTAAACACATCCCTGCGAATCGCCATTACGGCGCGCTGGGCGATACCGATCATGGCGTGGTTCTGGCCCATGCTCACCACCAGTTGCAGCAGGTACACCACGCCCAACCAGGCGATCAATACCAGCGGCGAGGTGGCGGTGTGCTGGATCAGCAAGCGGTCAATGGCCACGCCCAACAGGTACGGGGCCAGCAATACCAACGTGGCAATCACCAATACGCTGACGGCAACGGCAGACAACCCCAGCCGGTAGGCGGCCAGATAACCGCCAATGCGTGACAGGGTTTTCCCCCAGTGCGCCGGCTTGGGCCCCTTGCTGACCGTGGACTGTTCCAAACGCAGCAAGGGCAGGGGGCCGTAGCGTTGCAACAGCGACTCACGCATGGCTTAACACCTCGGTGTGGCGGGCTTGGGACTCGGCGATCTGCCGGTACAGGTCGCTGCGTTCCAGCAATTCATCGTGGCTGCCGCGTGCCACCAAGCGGCCGTCCTCCAGCAACAGCACCACATCCGCGCGGTGGGCGGCGGCCATTTTCTGGCTGACCAAAATCAAGGTGCACTGCAAAGCGCGCAAGCTGCGTAATAGCGCCGCTTCGGTGCGCGCATCCAGGGCGCTGGTGCAATCGTCGAGCAGCAGCAGGTCCGGTTTGCGCAGCAGGGCGCGGGCGATGGACAGGCGTTGTTTTTGCCCTCCCGACAGGTTGCCGCCGCAGCTGTGCAGCAGCGTGTCGAAGCCTTGCGGCAGGCTCTCAATCAGCGCCAACAGTTGCGCCCGTTGCGCTGCCTCAATCAGCTCGGCCTCGCTGGCATCCGGTTTGCCCCACAGCAAATTGTCGCGAATGCTGCCGCTCACCAGCATCGGGTTTTGCGGCACATAACCGATGCGTTGGCGCACACCTGCCAGCGGCAACTGGCGGCTGTCTTCGCCATCCAGATAGACGCGGCCTTCATCCACTTCGTGCAAGCGCGCGAGCAGTTGCAACAGCGTGGATTTGCCCGCGCCGGTCGAGCCCACCACCACCGCCATCTGCCCAGGCCGCAGGCTAAACGACACCCCGTTGACCACCCCGTCACCCTCGCCGGGATAGCGAAAGCTGATGTGCTCGCAATACAGCGCTGGCGGTTTTCCAGAGACCGAGGCCGCGCCTTGATTGGTGTCCTGTTCGACAGGCGCCGAGAGGATTTCCGCACTGCGGCCCAACGCTGATTTGGCCATGCTCAGGTTGGTCAGAATCATCGACAGGTAGGCGAATTCGCCAATGATGCGCGTCGCGTAATTCAGGATCGCCACCACCTCGCCGGAACTGATGCTTTGCGTGGCGATGCGCTGATTGCCCAGCCAGAGAATCACCAAAATGCACAGGTTCAGTAGCAGGATCAGCCCCGGCACCACTATCTCGGACAAACGCATCGCCGCGCTGGTCCGCTCACGAAACACCTCGCCGGTGGCGGCAAACCGCGCCTGCTCATGGCCGCTGCGCCCGTACGAGCGGATCAGCTGCATGCCATTGAGGTTTTCCCGCAGCAGGCCGGTGAGGCGGTCCACTTGTTCCTGGGCCAGGCGAAATAAGCGCATGCCCCGTTCCAGCGTCCAGCCCAGGGCCAGACCAATCAGCGGCGTGACCAACGCCAATACCAGCGCCAAGGTTGAGTCCACCCATAACGCCAATAGCACCGCGCCGAGAATAATCAGCGGAGCCCTCAGGTAAAGACGCACGCACATAAATACGGCCGTCTGCATCTGATTGACGTCGCTGGTCAGGCGGGTGAGCAGGCTGGCGGTGGAATGCTGCTGGGCGCTGCTCAGCGGTGCCCGGGCCATGCGTGCAAACAGCGCGCTGCGCAACCGCCAGGCAAAACTTTGTCCAGCATCCGAGGCGAAAAACGTACTGCTAATACCGCAGACAAAACTGAACAGCGCCAACCCCACCATGGCCAGGCCCCACAGCAGCACTTGGGACAGGTCATGGGGCAGAATTCCTCGATCAATCAGCAGCACCATAAACAGCGGATACGACAACTCCACCAACGCCTCGCACAACATCAGCCCAAAAGCGATGGCCAGAGAGCGCCGTTGCGGATTCAGAAACGGCAGCAGAACGGACAGCGATGCCATGCGACGACCTCGGGCGGATGGGAAAGAACTAGCGCGCGGCGTCGCCGAAGCGGTACTCGTGGGTGAGTTCGTCCAGGCGGGCTTTAAAGGTCGGGTCCAGTTGCAGCTCGCTGGCGGCCAACGTTTGTTCAAGCTGCTGCGGACGGCTGGCGCCGATCAATGCGGTGGTCACGGTAGGGTTGGCCAGCACCCAGGCGATGGAGGCGGTGACCAGGTCGGTCTGGTACTCGGCGGCCAGGTCTTTTAGCGCTTCCACCGTGGCGAATTCGCGCTCGCGCCAGTAGCGGTCCTGATAACGCCCGGCAATGCTGCCCAAGGTAAAACGGGTGCCTTCGGTGGGCGTGCCGAACTGGTGTTTGCCACTGAGCAGACCGCCAGCCAACGGGTTGTAGACTACCACCCCGATGTTTTGCTCGGCGCTTAGCGGCAGCAACTCGCGCTCGATTTCGCGGAACAACAGGCTGTAACGCGGCTGCACAGACACAAACTTCGTCAGATGGCGGGTATCCGACCGGCCCAATGCCAAGGCCAGGCGATAGGCTAGGAAGTTGGACACGCCGATATAGCGCACCTTGCCCGAACGTACCAAGGTATCCAGCGCTTCCAGGGTTTCGTCGATGGGGGTTTCGGCGTCGTCGGAATGCAGTTGGTAAAGGTCGAGGTAGTCGGTATTTAGCCGGCGCAACGAGTGCTCCACGGCGCTGATCAAATGCTTGCGCGACGCGCCTTGCTGCCACGACTGCGGACCCATTTTGCCGACGGCTTTGCTGGCCAGAATCACCTGATCGCGTTTGCCTGGCAGCCAGCGGCCAATAATTTCTTCAGTGCGCCCCACGGTCTCCAGAGTGCCGCCGATAGGGTACACGTCAGCGGTGTCGATAAAGGTGACGCCGGCATCCAGCACGCGGTCGAGGATGGCGTGGGACGTGGCTTCTTCGGTTTGCAACCCAAAGGTCATGGTGCCGATGCCCAGGCGAGAAACGGTGAGGCCGGTGTTGCCAAGTTTTTTGTATTGCATGGGGTGGTTCTCTAATGTTTTAGGGTACAGCTTGAAGTGCATTGCGGCTTCAGCCGCGATGCTTTTTGATCTGTTGTTCACGCGACGCTGCGCCACCGCAACCAATGTTTTTCCAACCTGCCAGCCAGCGCACTCAACCCAAACCCAATGGCCGACACCAAGACAATTTCTAACAGCATGCGGTCCATCTGGTACTGCTCCTGCGCATCCACCAACAAGCTGCCCAGTCCACTGCCAGACGTCATCAGGTATTCGGCGCCAAGGGTCGCCAACCAGCCATAAATCAGCGCCAGATATAGCCCGGTAAAAATCGAGGGCAGTGCGGCGGGCAGCACCACATGCCGTAGCATTTGCATGTGACTGAACCGGTGCACCCGCGCCACTTCCACCAGGGTATGCGGCACGCTGCCAACGCCTTCAAAGGTGTTCACCAGTACGGGGAAAAACGCGGCCAGGGCGATAAACACCACCTTGCTGGTCTCGGCCAGGCCAAACCAGGCCATGATCAGCGGCACCCAGGCGAACAGCGAAATTTGCTGCACGGTGCGCAAGGTTGGGCCAAATAAACGGCGGCTAAGCGGCGACAACCCCAGCAGCAAACCAATGACCAAGCCCGCCGTGGCGCCAAACAACAGCCCGCTAAAGTAGCGCCCCAAACTGGCCAAAATCGCGCCGCCCAATTCACCGTCGGTTGCCAGTTCCCAGGCGCTGCGCAGCACATCCGCCGGCGAGGCAAATACCGGGCTGTTGCTCCAGTCGTTAAGGGCGGCCAGGCACCACAGCACCAACGCGGTCAGCGGCAGCAAGGAGCCCAGCACATACGGACGCCACGTCACGTTCATTAAAAGCTCTCCCGTCGCCAGCGCAGCAAGTGGGTTTCAAGCAGTTGAAGCAGCTTGTCGATGGAAAAGCCTACCGCGCCGACAATCACCACTGCGGCCAGCAGCACGTCCATTTGCATCAACTGCTGACCGTTCAGCATCAAGTAGCCCAAGCCTTCGGTGGAGGACAGCAGTTCGACCAATACCAGCACCAACCAGCAATGGGTTAGGCCGTACCGCAGCCCGCCCCAGATCGAGGGGAACGCTGCCGGCAGCAATACGCGGGTCATTCGCTGGCGCTGGCTGTAACCGTACAGATGCGCCACTTCGAGAAACGCCGGTGGCACACCGCGCAGGCCTTGGTAGGTGTTGAGGGTGACGGGGATCAACGCCGCCTTGGCGATCAGCACCACTTTTAGCGCCTCGTCGATGCCCAGCAATAGCATCAGCAACGGTAGCCAACCGAGCAGCGGCACGCAGGCAAGCATTCGAAAACTGGGGTACAGCAGTTCGCGCAAGATCAGCGACAGCCCCATGGCAAACCCCAGCACCAAGCCCAAGCCGCTGCCGAGCAGAAAACCGCCAGCCACCCGCTGCAAACTGATGGACAAGTGCTGCCACGCCTCGCCATTACCAACCATGGTCCACAGCGTGTCTGCCACCTGCGCGGGCGGCGGCAGGGTTTGCGGGCTGATCCAGTGCAGCGCGCTGCCCAGCCACCACAGGGCGAGCAAGGCGAGCGGCAGCGACCAGTTGAGCAGCCAGCTGCCGTCAGCCAGCTTCCATGGCGTACGCAATCTGGCCGGGATCAGTTTGGCCGAGGTGGACAACATGACGGTCGTCACTGGGTACGTTGTCCGTTGGCGTCTAACGGCACCCAGTAATTCTGCGCGTTTAGCTCCACCAGGGCGGCGTCTAGAAAGCGGCGGTCAAACCACTGGTTGATATCCACCGGGCCGCCGCGCAGCAGGCCCAGTTCGCCCACCAGCTTTTGCGTGTCCTCGTATTGGGCGACAAAAAACGGATCAATCAGCGGACTAAGCCGGTCGGCCAGCGGACGGCCTTCGTAGTCGGCGCGCAGTGTTTCGATGGAGCGGCCGCCTTTGGCCCAGATGGCGAACACCTCGTCGCGGTTCTGCTCTTCCGACGCCCAACGCGCGGCACGAACCAGCACTTTGACGACCCGCTCGGTGATCTGCGGATAACGCGTGGCAAAGTCTTCACTCACCAGCAGGCCCGATTGCGCGGTAAGCCGCGCCGGGCCACCCCGGGTGCTGTAGATCACTTTGGTCAGGCCTTTATCCTCGCTTTCCAGGGATTCTGAACCGGCAAAAATGGCGTCGATATTGTCGTTGAGCAGGGCGTTGGTGGCCGCCGCGCCGAGTAGGCTGACGTTGCGAATATCCTTTTCGGTCATGCCGGCGGTGCCCAGGATGCGGATCACCTGCAGCTGAATGTAGTTGCCCTTGAAGTACGCGACTTTTTTGCCGCGCAGATCCTCGATGGTTTTGATTGGCGAGTCCGGCTTCACCAGCAGATAGGCGTTTTCAAGACGGCTGCCCGGCGCGATCAGGCGGCTTTTGATCCCTGAGCTTTTGCCAATAATGGAGATCATGTCGCCATTGCCGGCAAAGTCGATCTGCCCGTTGGCCAGGGCCTGGCCCACCATTGGGCCGCCGCCTTTAAAGCCGGGAAACTCCACGCGAATACCGTCTTTGCTGAACTCGTCTTCAAAAAAACCTTTCGCCCGTGCGACGCCGCTGGCGCCCCAGACCCCCTGAATATTGCCGGTGAGCGCCGGGGCACCGAGGCGGATCACTTCAGGCTTGTCTTCTGCCTGAGCGGCGCCGGTCAGCAACACGGCGGCCAGCAGCCAGACGCTGCGCCAGCGGCTCATGAGCGGCCTCCGGTGGCGTGGCGATTGCGCGGGAATTCCAGGCCCAGGTTGCCGCGCAGGGTGTCGGCTTCGTACTCACGGCGGAAAATGCCCCGGTCTTGAAGAATCGGCACCACCTGCTCAACAAACTCGCGCAGGCCTTCCGGCTGCAGATAGGCGTGCAAGATAAAGCCGTCCACCACGCCGTCCTCAAACAGCGCCTGCAACCGGTCGGCAATCTGTTCGGCGGTGCCAACAAACTGCAAGCCTGGGCTGGCAGCAAACAAGGCCAGTTCACGCAGGGTGAAGTTCCGTTCACGGGCGATGCGTAGGTAGGCTTCGGCGGTCGATTTGAAGCTGTCTTTGCCAATATCGCCGAGGTCCGGCAGCGGTTCGTCGAGGGGGAATTGGCTGAAGTCGAACAGGCTGAAGTAACGGCTCAGGTATTTCACCGCCACATTGATATCCAGCAGCTCGGCCACTTCGCGGTGCTTGCGCAGGGCATCGGCTTCGGTAGTGCCCACCACCGGAGTGATGGAGGGGAAAATCAGAATCTCGTCCGGCGAACGACCATAGGCCGCCGCGCGGGCTTTGATGTCTTGGTAGTACGCCTTGGCCGCTGGCACGTCTTCCACGCTGCCGGAAAAGATCGCGTCAGCTTCCCGCGCGGCCAGGTCGCGACCCGGCTCCGAGGCGCCGGCCTGGAACAGAATCGGCCGGCCTTGGGGCGAGCGTTCGATGTTCAGCGGGCCTTGCACGGAGAAGAATTCACCTTTGTGATTGAGCGGGTGCATCTTGTCGAAATTGACGTACTGGCCGCTGTCTTTGTCGCGAACGAAGGCGTCATCTTCCCAGGAATCCCACAGGCCTTTGACCACGCGGATGTACTCGTCGGCAATGCGGTAGCGCAGGGCGTGGTCGTAGAGTTTTTCGCCGCCGTGGTTGCGCGCGTGGCCTTCCAGAGCGCCGGTCACTGCGTTCCAGGCGGCGCGACCGCCGCTCAGTACGTCCAACGAACCGAGTTGTCGCGCCGTGGTGAACGGCTCGCTAAACGAGGTGGTCATGGTCGCGGCCAGGCCCAAGTGCGTGGTCACCGAGGCGACGGCGGACAGTGCCGTGATCGGTTCCAAACGGCTCAAGAAGTAGGGCGTGGAATCCTTGGTGATAAACGTCGAGTCGGCAATAAAGCCGAAATCGAATTTGCCAGCCTCGGCAATTTTCGCCGCTTCAATAAACGTGCTTAGGTCGGACGCGCTGCGGCTATTGGTGTCGGGGTGGCGCCACGCTTGCACATGGGCGCCGATGCCGGAAAGGAAGGCGGCCAGGCGAAGTTGACGGTTGTCGGTACGGGCCATGTCGGGTGCTCCCTTAACGCTTCAGTCAGAGGAAATCGCGGCGCACGGTGAACAACACCTGCCGTTCGCGGTTGTAAGTGATCGAGTCAAAGGCCAGCGCTGGCACATAGGTGCCCGGCAGCTCGTAGGTTTTGTTCAGCAGGTTTTTACCGGTCACCGAGAAGGTCCAGCCCGCGTCTGGCGTGGTGTAAAACACGCCTGCGTCGAGGTAGTTGGTGGACGGGAACTTGGTGAATTCGTTGGTGGCGCTGACCGCCGAATACGAGCTGCTTTCCGAGCGGTAGTTGGCGTTCAGGCGCAGGTCGCCGCCGTTGCTGAGCGGCAGGCTGTAGGTGGTGCCGATGCTGCCGCTCCAGCGCGGTGCGTAGGGCAACTCATAGCCGCTGAAGTCGGTGCTGGCGGCGCCTGTGGGGTTAAGGAATTCGTCGAATTGGGTGCGCAGGTACGCCAGGTTCAGGTTGAACTGCAGGTCGCGGGTGGCCTTGAACGTAGACTCCCATTCCGCGCCCCAGGTGTGGGCCTGACCGGCGTTGGCAATTACCGCGCCGGTGATTAGCTGGCCGTTGACCACCGGGTTATTGATTGAGGCCTGGTAGTCCTCGTAGTCGTTGTAAAACACCGCCAGGTTGTTGCGCAGGCGGCCGTCAAACGCGGTGCTCTTTAAGCCCACTTCATAGGAGGTGACTTTCTCCGGGTCTACCGGTACTTCGGCAATCGCCAGCGACGCCGACGCCGGGTTCCAGCCGCCAGCGGTTTCGCCCACGGCATAGGTGGCGTAGGTGAGAATTTCCGGGGTCCATTGGTAGTCGATGGTCACCTTGGGCGTGACCGCCTCGTACTCTTCTTTAAGGCCGTTCACCGAGTAACGTTGGTTCAGGCGCGCCCGGCTGGCGTTGCTGGTGTACGCGGCGCTGTCCATTTCGCGCCATTCTTTATTCAGTCGCAGGCCCAGGGTAACGCCGAGGGCATCAGTCACGTGGTACGTGGCCTGGCCATACAGGCCGGCGCTGTTGGTGGTGCTTTTGCTGTCGATAATGCTGAAGGCGTTGTTGCTCCAGCTCAGACGGTCCATCTCAAATACTTCATGCCACAGCATCAGCCCGGTGATGAAATTCCAACGGCCGTAGTCGCCGAGCAATTGGAATTCCTGGGAGTACTGCTCTTGGTTCAGGTCCTGGTCGAAGCCCGATTTGTAGGTCGGGTAGGGGTCGTCCGAGGGCATGTCGACATCGAACTGGCGGTAGGCAGTCACCGACTTCACGGCCAGTTGATCATTGAGTTGCTGCTGCAGCTTTAGCGACACGCCACCGCTGTCGTAATTCTGCTTATCACCAATATCGGAAAAATTGCGCCGTGTGCCGGTGCCTGGCTGGTTTAGCGGCGTGGCGCCCGAGGTGGCGTGACCATGCAGGCCGTCGACGGTCAGGGTGGCGTCAAAGGTGTCATTCGGGGTAAGGCTGACAATGCTGCGAAACTGCTTGTTCTCGTAGCTGTTGACGTCTTTGTGCAGGTACTCGTTGTGCACGTCGCCATCAATCTCGCTGCTGGCAAATGCCACGCTGCCTTTCAGCACCTCTGGCACCAGCGCGCCGGTGATATAGCCACGGCTTTCCACCTGGCCCTGGTTACCCAAACCGAGGCTGGCCCACGCATGGGGATCGGCCGTTGGTTGCTTGGAAATCAGCTTCAGCGCGCCCGAGCTGGTGTTCTGCCCATACAGCGTGCCTTGCGGACCGTGCAGTACTTCGACGCGCTCAATGTCTGGCAGGTTGCCGAGAAAGCTGCTGCCAAAGGAGCGGGGGATATAAACGTCGTCCAGGTACCAGCCCACGGACGGGTTGCCGATGGGGCGGGATGAGCCGATGCCGCGAATAAATACGCTTTGGGTGTTCGGCCATTGGCTGGGAATATTCACCCCGGCGGCAAGGCCGGCGAGGTCTGCGAGCTTGGTCACCGAGCGTTTTTCCAGCTCGTTGGAATCGATTACGTTCACCGTGACCGGGGTCTTCTGCAGCGTGGTTTCGCGGCGTTCGGCGGTGACTTTTACCTCTGGCAGGCGAGCGTCATTGCTGTCGCTGTTTTCGTCTGCCCAGGCCTGCAACGGCATGCCCAAGGTGGCGCTGATGGCGGCGGCCAACAGGAGTTTTTGGCGGGTAAAACCTGGAGCGCTACGTTGCAAACCGTGCATGACACCCTCGCTGTTTTAACTGAGCGTTGCCTCCATCTCGTGATAGTCGGAACAGAAAGCCGCTTCTCTGCGGCGAGCGGAGGTTAAGGCGGCGACGGGGCGTCATGGAACTGACTTTATCTGCAATGCAAAGCCGGTAATCAACTATGCGCAAACGCCTCTGGCTGGGACTTCTGCGTACAGCAAATAGTGCATTTGCATAGACGGAAATCGCCCTTTGCATATGCCTTCGGCTGGATAAGATCAGACGCACGGGATTGTCCGTATTAACGGGAAAAAACAGCGATGATCGCAGCCACCAAAAGACCCCTTGAACAACGCTACGGCGTGCCGCATGCACTGACACCCGCCGTGTGGAACCCGGTGTTGGACAGCCTGCTGGCCCACCGCAGCGTGCGCCGTTACCTGCCCACTGCATTGCCCGAGGGCACGTTGGAAGTGCTGATCGCCGCCGCGCAATCGGCCGCCACGTCCTCCAACTTGCAGTCCTGGAGCGTGATCGCTGTGCACGACCCGGAACGTCGGCAACGCTTCGCCGAGATTGCTGGCGGGCAGGCGCATATCGTACAAGCGCCGTTGTTTTTGGTCTGGGTGGCTGATCTGTCGCGGGCCAAGCGCCAGGCCGAGCGAGAAGGGCAGGTGCTGGAGGCGCTGGACTACCTGGAGCCGCTGCTGTTCAGCAGCATCGACGCCGCACTGGCCGCGCAGAACGCGGTGGTGGCGTTGGAATCGTTGGGGCTCTCGAGCGTGTATATCGGCGCGTTGCGCAACGACATTGCGGCGGTGAGCGAAGAACTGAATTTGCCGGCCAATAGCTTTCCTGTGTTTGGCCTGTGCGTGGGTTACGCCGACCCCAGTTACGACGGCGGGGTAAAACCGCGTCTGGGGCAAGACGTGGTGCTGCACATTGACCAGTACTCGACGGCCGGGGAAGACGAGGCGGTACGGGTCTACAGCGAGCGGCTGCAGGCGTACTACACAAGCCAACAGCTGCAACCCGTTACATGGCCGGACTTGCTTCGTCAGCGGTTGCAGTCGGTGGTGACGCTGGGTGGGCGGGTGAAGCTGGCGGGCTTGCTGCGCGCACGGGGCTTCAGTCTGGATTGAACGGTGAAAAGGTATCGCGGCCGAAGCCGCGATGCGCGCACCCCTACGGCGTAGGCACCGTCAGCGCCTTACGAATCAACACCGCCGCCCGATCCACTTCCTGTTCTGTGCTGAACCGCCCGAAACTCAGGCGAATGGTGCGCAACGCCTCATCGGCTTTTAGCCCCAACGCCAGCAATACGTGGGACGGCGCATTACTAGCCGAGTTACACGCCGAGGTTGATGAAAACGCCAGCTCGTTGCCGATGGCGAAATCCCAATACGGCGTCAGGCTCAGGGTGTGGGGGATGTGGGTGGTTTTGTTGCCATTGATCACCACCGGGGAGTCGGCCAGCGCGGCCAGCAGGCGGTGGCGCAGGGCACTGATATTGGCGCGCTCATGCTCCCCATGCTCCTGGGCCAGGGCAAACGCTTCACCCATGCCGACAATCTGGTGAGTGGCCAGCGTCCCCGAGCGCAAACCCATTTCATGACCGCCGCCATGGATTTGCGCCTGCACCTGGTTGCTGGCGCGCGCGCCAATGTACAGCGCACCAATACCTTTGGGGCCATAGGTTTTGTGCGCGGAAAAGGACATCAAATCCACCGCAAGACTTGCCAAATCGATGGTCACTTTGCCGGTGGCTTGTGCGGCATCCACATGGAATAACGCGCCGTGGTCACGGACGATCTGGCCGATGGTGGCGATATCAGTCACCGTGCCCAACTCGTTGTTTACCAGCATCAGCGAGACCAAAAACGTGTCGTCGCGCAGCGCCTGGCTGACAGCCGCAGCGGTAATCGCGCCCGTGCGATCCGGCGCCAGATATGTAACCGCTACACCGTCATTTTCCAACTGCTTCAGTGTGTCGAGCACGGCCTTGTGCTCCAACTGACTACTGATGATATGACCCTTATTGCCCCGCGCCTGGGCGACGCCTTTTAACGCCAGGTTATTCGACTCGGTCGCACCCGACGTCCAAATAAGCTGCGCCGGACTAGCGCCCACCAGCTCAGCCACTTGCCGGCGCGCACGTTCCACCTGTTCACGCGCCTGCTGACCAAACACATGCGAGCTGGACGCCGGATTGCCAAAGGTGGCGCCTTTGCCTAGGCAGGCGACCATGCGTTCGATCACTCGCTCATCCACTGGCGTGGTGGCGGCGTAGTCAAAATAAAGCGGTTGTGCCGGGCTGTTTTCAGCCCAGTTCCACGGAAGAATTTTCGACATAAGCGCGTTCATACCTCGTCGAACAGGGCGGTCGACAGATAACGCTCGGCAAAGCTCGGAATGATGGTAACAATCACCTTACCCTCGTTTTCCGGCCGCTTGCCGATACGTACCGCCGCTGCCAACGCTGCGCCGGAACTGATGCCTACCGGCGCGCCTTCCAGGCGGGCAATTTGCCTCGCTGTGTCGAGGGCTTCGTCGTCGGTGGCGGTGACAATTTCGTCGATCAGATTCAGGTCGAGAATCTTCGACAAAAAGCCCGAACCAATCCCCTGAATCTTGTGCGGCCCCGGTTTGCCGCCGGATAGCACCGCGCTACCCGCTGGCTCTACACCAATCATCTGCACCGAGGGTTTATAGCGCTTGAGCACTTCGCCAACCCCGGTAATGGTGCCGCCGGTGCCAATGCCAGACACCACGATATCGACGCGACCTGCAGTGTCCTTCCAGATTTCCTCGGCCGTGGTCACGGTATGAATCGCCGGGTTGGCCGGATTTTCAAACTGCTGCAACACCAAGGAATTGGGAATTTCCTTCTGTAATTCTTCGGCGCGGGCAATGGCGCCGCCCATGCCTTTGTCGCCGGGCGTCAGCTCCAGTCGCGCGCCGAGGAAACGCAGCATCTTGCGGCGCTCCTCGGACATGCTTTCCGGCATACACAAAATCAGCTGATAACCTCGGGCGGCGGCGATAAAGGCCAATGCGATGCCGGTGTTGCCGGAGGTGGGCTCGATTAATACCGTATCCGCCGTTATGTGTCCCGAGCGTTCGCCATCTTCAATCAGCGCCAGGCCCAGGCGGTCTTTCACCGACGACAGCGGGTTGAAGAACTCCAGCTTGCCGAGCAGCTCGGCCGGCAGATTGTGCGCCGCGGCGAAGCGGCTGAAACGCACCAGGGGCGTGGCGCCGATGGTGTCGATGATGCTGTCGTAAACACGTCCTCTAAAGCTCGTCATGGTTCCTCGCTAACGCCCACCGTGCTGGCAGGAAATGCCTACGCAAACGCGCGCAGGTGCTTGGCACGGACGTTAACGTGGGGGGCAAGCGATGAAAAACGAGATATTCACCGAAGCATAGGCGCGGAACGGCTATGGCGGCTGGAGTGGGCCTTGGGGGAAGCAATCGGCTGAGTGATCCGTAAAACTGGCCCGCAACCACCACTGGAATACTACCGCCATGCTCTATTCAGCCCTCTAGCAAACCGCCGTCCGCTTTAGTGGCAGGTTTGCTTTGTTCTCCAACCTGATCGGCTGATGACGTCGTGGATTTTGCGCTTCGGGTATCTGGCGAGGAGCTCTTGCGTGAGAACGCTGACGGTAACTTGGTTTTGGGTCGGCCCATTCTCGATGCTTTCAGGAGACTAACTGAGGGCTCGGTCGTATGGGTTAAGCCTGATCGGTACTGGCGTTGGCGTGTTGCAGAGGACGAGCCTGGGCGGGAGGCGAGCGGATAAGTCATTCGTTCCAACACCTTTTCCACACCCAATAAAAAACCCCTGAATTTCACTAGGAAAATCAGGGGCTTGTTTGGTGGGCCGGGGGGATTTGAACCCGGTTTTAGCTTTGGGTGTTGATGGCCTTCATCGGTCAAAGCTGGTTGTGATGCACCTCTGAATTAGGCCCAACTGGTTAGTATCAGTCTTCCTTGGACTGTGTTTTAGACACATTTTCGACATCACGCTAGACAGCCTAGTCCTTTGGCCGTAGCTTTCGGGAAAGTCAAAATTTGCTATCTATTTGGTCAGGCGATGAGATGTATTTTCTGTAAGTTAGACTCGACTGGTTCTAGAAGTGTTGAGCACATTATTCCTGAGAGCTTGTGGAACACTAAACAAATACTCCCGCGAGGGGTCGTTTGTGATAAGTGCAATAATTATTTCTCCCGGAAGGTGGAGCGGCAGTTTTTATGTTCGCCTGAAATGGAAGTGCTGAGATTTCATCAGGCTATACCAAGTAAGAAAGGCCGGGTTCCTCCGATGTTAGGAGTCATGCTTGGCTCAGAGGCGCCAATTAGTATTCGTCGGGTTTTAGATGGTGATGAGATAATTGCGTCTGTAGAGTTGAATGAAGATCAGTTTGAGCTGGTTCGTAGTGGCCAGTCTTCAAAGTTGTATTTCCCAGTGGGCACAGGAATTCCGACAGCGAAGGTAACGTCCAGGTTTCTTGCAAAGGTTGCTCTGGAAGCCATAGCGCAGAGACTGTTATCTTCGGATGGTGGGATTGATTATATCGTGGAGGAGGAGCAATTTGACTTGATTAGGGAACACGCTAGATACGGTCATGTGAAAGAATGGCCATACTATGTGCGCAGAATTTATGATGCTAATTTAGATGAAAAAATACACGGCTTAGAAGGTCAGAAAGTACACGAATATGACTTTTTGCACACTTGTCATGGAGAGCTTTACTTTGTTCTTGCGTTGTATGGTGTGGAGCTAACTATAAATATAGACGGGCCTTGTATTGAAGGGTATGAAACTTGGTTGAACGAAAATGATAATGTAAGTCCGCTTTACTGGGGGGAAAATGCAGAAGGATAGAGGTTATAAAGTGCTAGCATTGTATATAGGCAGATCTAGCACAGGGGGCTAAGAACCTGGTTCTAGCATTGCCCATTGATGATCTTCGTTGGTCAAGGCTGGTGATTCTCGGCTTCCCGTTACGACTGCTCTGGACAGTGTCAGCATCATTTGGACTTTGATTTCGACAGTTTTCGACACTACTCATTTGGGAGCGAGACTTTCCAGTTTTGCGTTTTCTGCTAGGCGCATGCGTACGTCATCCCACTCTAAGAAAATTTGGATGAATTCCATTTCTTTTTCATCCCGATAAATACAGGCGGCAAGACCTGTTGTCTCATCGAGTGTTTCTGTAGAGGTTTGGATTGTGTCTTCAAAGAGTTTTCTTACATTGGCTACTGAGTTGGATGATTCGGTTTGGATATAGGTGTGGAGCTCTTTGTATTTTTCCACTGCTGTTGAAATATATTCTGATATATTGATTTTATCAGGCATTTCATTCATTACTTTTGTTTTTATTCTGTCTGATTTTTTAGACAGGATAGCCTTGCTTGTGTAAAAGATTGCCTTTGGGACTTCGCCGTTTTCAGGTCTTACAAAGTTTCCGGTTATGCTGTGTATGACTGCCCCTGCGTGCAAGGCGTAGTTCCTAAGCTGGTCTATTGCTCTGTACTCAGGGCTCGCATCGTATAGCTCAGATCGTTTTTTCTCTATTTTTACACATAGACTTTTTCCGCCAATGTATTTGGCGTCTGAGGTTAAGTTGTCTGTGTAAAGCTTTGCGGCAGTAATGAAATTTATAGTCCTCACGTTTACGAGTTGCATAAGTTCATGCATGCCGTAATAACTATAGTCTTCAAGATTGAAGTAGGCTTTGGAGGTACTATCAATTGAATTTTGCGCATCATTGAAATTTGTTATTAAGACGCTAAATAGTTCTTCAATTGCTAAGGCTGCGCTAAGTGTTTCTCTGGCTTTCTTGAGTTTTTCGTATTCGCCTTCGGTTATGGCGATTTCTTTAGTCGAGCCTAAGTATCTATTTCTCAGTATATAGCGAGGCTTTGAGCAGGATTCATCCATAATATCGACTCCTTAATAGCCTGTTAGCGAAATTGTTGAATCAAACAGGCTTTTACTCTACTTCCCATTCCCTTCGGGCATACCAGCGCCTAGCTACTTCCTGGGTAATCGCTATCCCGCGTTTGGACTGGTCAAGTTTCGATTGGCTTCGTCGTATTCGGGGCTTGTCTGCCCGATCTCTGGCATCACCTCACCAGTAGTCAGCCACCACCGGTACTGCGGATAAGCAGTGCCCAGGATTTCCACTTCGTCGGCCCCCACTCGGGCTCTTCCGCGCTTGATGCTCACCCAGCGGTTGTAGTCCGTGCTACCCGCTCTAGTGATGTTCATTCGATAGTCATTAGTCATTAGTCATTGTTGGACTATGTACAAACCATACTCCAAACGCTATTTTTTTTGCACATTATCCATGCACATAGTGCAATACCATGGTCCCCTATAGGCCAACATAGTGCAGGAAAGACCATGGATGTGGAAGGAATCAACCTCACGCTAAAAGACCTTATTACACCCCCGCCGGTAATGCCGTGGCGCGACTTTGCCGACTGGATCCGCATGAGCAACGACCACAACAGCGTATGGGGCTGGATCCGTAATGGCTACCTCCCTTCGTACAAGCTGGGTAAACACGTGATGGTCAACGTGTCTCTGCTGACTCAACAGCTTTTGGAAAAGGAGTTCACGCTATGAGTAAGGACGACAGCCTGGATCTGTGCAGCATCCCAACCTTCGCTGAAATGAGCGGCATAAACGTCTGCGAAACCCTCAGGCTGCAAAGCTTGATCCTCAAACTTACGCCTATGATCGACGGGTAAGGCTAGGGGGGGGGTACGTCACCGAAAACGCTTAACAACGAGTTGGGTTATCTGCGTGCCGTGTTCAACGAAATGCGTGGCCTGGGTGTCATCGAATATGCCAATCCGCTTGCGTTGGTGAAGCCGTTGAAGATCCAGGAGCGTGAGTTGTCCTGGCTTACCAATGAGCAGATTGCAGAGCTGCTGACTGAGATCCGAAGAGCCTGCGATAACCCACACGTCGAGATAATCACGCTGATCTGTTTGGCTACCGGGGCACGTTGGTCTGAGGCTGAGAAGCTGAAACCGACTGGCCTGCGAAACGCGGTGATCACGTTCAGCGGGACCAAGAGTGAAAGGTCAGGTCAGTGCCTATTTCGACTGAGCTGGAAGCCAAGATCGTTAGTCATTGGAAGCAACACGGTCAGCCAAATTCGGCCATCACTTCATTCCGTCGAGCTTTGGCCAGAACGACCATTCAGCTACCGAAAGGGCAGGCGGCACACTCGCTTCGGCATACCTTCGCGAGTCACTTTATTCAGAACGGCGGGAACATCCTGACCCTGCAGAAAATCCTAGGGCATTCCAGCCTTTCTATGACTATGCGCTATGCGCATCTCTCAGCGGATCACCTTGCTGACGTGCTGAAGTTCGGGCCGTTGGCCGCAAAATAATTCGCTTATTGGGGTTGATATCACAATAGTGGCCCGCATATCTCGACTGCGGATGGTCCGCTTAAGGAGAGTTGTATGGCTGATTTTTGGATAACTCATATAAGAATGGAAGACGATCATATCCAATCTCTCAAATTGAAGCGTTTTTACCCAGGCGCGGGTGGCAAAAACGGGACCTTTGGACCTGCACACATTGTGCCTCGGGCTTTCGTTGCTGAACTCATCAACTTGGGAAGTGCCACCTTTGCCACCTCTACGCTCGATTCAGACGGGACTACCCGTCATTCAGGAGCGCGCGTGCATGTCATTGATGGTGAGTATTTGAGTACGGATGCCAACGACATACTGAAAGATAATCTGGGCAAGCTCCCCGTGTTTTGAGCTTTTCGTCAAATCCTATGCGTCTCGACACTTTTTCGACACCCAATAAAAAACCCCTGAATTTCACTAGGAAAATCAGGGGCTTGTTTGGTGGAGCCGGGGGCTCTTTAAATAGCCTGTTAAGCTTTTGATCTGTAATGCATTATTTTTATCTCCATTCTGATGTGCCCCCAAATATGCCCCCGCTATAGCTGATTGGACGAGCGGTCGTTTTTGGAGGGCGAGCAGGTTCCGGCAGTTGGTTGTTTTGCAGAGGGCCTTGAGGCAGAGGTCGGTGAGC
>NZ_JBBNAH010000122.1:0-23798 GCF_037994325.1 Pseudomonas sp. | reverse complement strand
CAACTTGCCGTGCAAGTCGTGGTAGCAGGCGCCGTAGGGGTGTAAATCGGGCTCCACGCCTTTCCAGACGAAATAGTCATAGTCATAGGGCGTGGGCAGCTCATCTAACAGGTTAAAACCCTCAGTACCAGGCACGCAGTGACTAACCCACGTCACATCGGCATGTTCCAGGCCGGTTGGCCGGAGCATATCCGCATGTTGTTTAACTACCCACGGCGCCTGCGGGGTGTGGGCATCTTTGCTACCGACGCGCAAGTGCGCCAGGCTGGCCATGAAATTGAGCTCGCCGCCAATCAAATCCCCACCGGCGACGGGCAGTTCTGCAGGGCACAGTGGAGTGAAGCTTTTCTGTGCATCAACATCGAAAGAAGCGGTTTTCATCGTCGAGCTACTCATGGCGGGTGTCTCCTGTGAATGATTCACAAGGTACACGTCGTGTACTTACATTTCAACAGGAAAGTTTAAAAACAACAAAGGCCCAATCGATACTGGAGAATAGGTAAAACTCTGATCGCTCGTTAACCCCTTGAAAACAAGGTACACGACATATACCTTTAGCCAAGCCGACCCCATCCCGCTCCCAATTAACGCAGCCCTACATGTCAAAACACCGCGAAGAAAAAAGCCCCTATCTGCACACCGTCGACCTCTGCGTTCTGCGCTACTGCCGCGACACCCAGGCATTGCAGATTCTGCTGAACAAACGCGACGCCGAACCTTTCGCCGAGCATTGGGCGCTCCCTGGTCTGGTGGTCAACGGCAGCACCATCGACCTGACTCTGGACGACGCAGTGAAACGCCTGAGAGAGTCCGCCAAGGTCGGCATGCAGCTAGCGTATATCGAGCAGGTAGGCACCGTCGGCGACGCATTCCGCGATCCGCGCTGCTGGTCGTCGTCAACGTTCTACCTAGCCATTGCCAGTGAAAACGCGCCACTAAGCGCCAGCCAGGCTTTCTTGCCACTAAGCGACGTTGCTAATGCCAGCCACAAACTGCCGTTTGACCACAATCAGCTAGTGGCCGCGACATATGAGCGGTTGCTCTCCAAATCGCTCTACAGCAGTTTGCCGTTGATGTTTCTTGGCAATGAATTCAGCGCCCCGGAAGCGGTGAACATTTTTTCCCTGGTGCTGGCTCGCCCCGTGCTGAAAACCAGCATGCGCCAACGCTTGATGAAAATGACCGAAGCCGGCTATCTGCAAGAAACCGGGCGCAAGAAACAAGGCGATGGCGGGCGGGCGCAGGCCACGTTGGAAAACGTAAAGCCTTCCTGCCTGTATCTGTTCGACCGTTGTTTTTTGGATTGAGGCTGACGTCGACGCCGCTGTCGAAAGAACATCGACACCTTTCTGAACGCTGAAAAGCAAAAACCCCCGAAATCGTGAGACTTCGGGGGTTTCGCTATAAATGATGGCGGGGAAATAGGGATTCGAACCCTAGGTACCATCGCTGATACAACGGATTTCGAATCCGTCCCGTTCGGCCACTCCGGCATCTCCCCAGCGGCGCGCATGATAACAGCTCATTTGCGATTGGTGAAAGCCAAAATTCGAAATTTTTCGCCTGCTTTCAGATGCTTGCGCAGCTTCAGCCTAGTCTGACCAGACAACGCAAAAGAGAGGCCCAAGCCTCTCTCCCTAGCGCCAAACGCGGCTCAAGCGGTCAGCTTGGTCAGCGCTTCGCGGTACTTGTCAGCGGTTTTCTGCGCTACGTCGACGGGTACAGCCGGTGCTGGCGGTTCTTTGTTCCAGCCGGTGGACTCCAGCCAGTCACGTACAAACTGCTTGTCGAAGCTCGGCGGGTTCTTGCCTTCCACATAGCTTTCGACCGGCCAGAAACGGCTGGAGTCCGGGGTCAGCACTTCGTCCATCAAAGTCAGGGTGCCGTCTTCATCAAGGCCGAATTCGAACTTGGTGTCGGCGATGATGATGCCGCGGGTGGCTGCGTATTCGACTGCGGCGCTGTACAGGGCGATAGCAGTGTCGCGAACCTTGGCGGCCAGTTCTTTGCCGATTACGGCTTCACATTGCTCGTAAGAGATGTTTTCGTCGTGATCACCCACGGCCGCTTTGGTCGACGGGGTGAAGATTGGCTGCGCCAGTTTCGACGCCTCCTTCAAACCTGCCGGCAGTTGG
This sequence comes from Pseudomonas sp., assembly GCF_037994325.1. Classification (GTDB taxonomy): domain Bacteria; phylum Pseudomonadota; class Gammaproteobacteria; order Pseudomonadales; family Pseudomonadaceae; genus Aquipseudomonas. The sequence goes on along the minus strand of NZ_JBBNAH010000122.1, from coordinate 21,663 downwards.
ATACCGCAGACGGTGCCACTCTTTTGGTATTCCTTCCATCCAGAACCGACGATATAGCCACGCACAATGGCTTCCACGGCAATCGGCTGCAGACGCTTGGCCACCACCGCGCGGCCTTCCACCAACGGCAGCTCAGCCGCCGGCACCACATCTTCAACGCGGTCGCCGGTGAAGTGGTTGGGCACCACGCCAGCCAGCTTGTCGAACCAGAAGTTGGAAATGGCAGTGAGAATTTTGCCCTTGTCCGGAATCGGCTCGGCGAGGATGACGTCAAAGGCGGAAAGACGGTCGGTGGCAACCATCAGCATGCGTTTGGCGTCGATCTCGTACAGATCGCGAACCTTGCCGGAATAGATTTTCTTCAAGCTCAAGGTGGAGGGAGTGGTCATGGAAGATTTCCGCCTTTATTAAACGAAACAGGCGAAACCACAGAGGTTTCGCCTATCGATTTTGCGAGCCGGGCGGGCTGACCTCGACAGAGGCCAGCCACAGCAGATCAGCCCAGGTTTTCCTGGATCAAGGCCAGTACGCGGCGGGCCACTTCGGCTGGCGCTACGGTGTTGAGGTCTTTTTCCACGGTGACTTGCACGTTATCCGCAGCCTTGGTCAGGCGTACCTGATAACGCTCGGCGCGGGCATCGATTTCTTCCTTGGTCGGTTCACTGCTCCACAGACGACTAAAGAAACCACGCTCCTTGTCCTTGCTTTCAGCGCCTTCGGCCAGGTTGATGTAGTACACACCCAGGCTGCGGTTAAGGTCATCAACGCGCACGTTGGCGGTTTCCAGCGAGCGGCCAACACTGGACCAGGCGCGATCAAAGTCGGCGCCGAGGTTCAGTACCGGGTTGTTGTTGCCGTCTTCGGTCAGGCTAACGCGGCTTGGCGCATCGAAGTCCCGGGCGGCCAACAGAGAAACCGAACCGCCCTGCTCTGCGCTACGCGCCATGCTGGCGAGCATTTCGTCCAACAGCGCAGCGTCGAGGCTGGCGTTGGCCGATTTGGCTGGGAAGGCCACATCAGCGGTGCTCTCGGCCGGACGCTGGGCGCTAACTACGTAGATTTCGCTGGTGTTGCGCTGCACGCCTGGCTCGATCCGCACACGAACGCGAGTTTCGCTTTTCGGGTCGACGTCCGCCACACGGCCGCTCAGGCGACGAGCCATGGGTGCCGACAGCTCTTCGAAACGCTGCCAGTCGGTGCTGAATTCGCCGGTTTGCGGGCGGTCTTCGCTGATGCGGAAGCCGTTGTCTTCAAAGAACTGGTGGGCCACAGGCCAGACTTCAGCCGGTGGACGCTGTGCCACCAACCAGCGGGCATCGCCGCTTTTTTGCAGGCTGAATTCGCTAGCATCGGCTTGTGCTGCCAGCGGCTGTGGACGCGGCACGTCGTACTCGCCCTGCACAGTAGAGTCAGCGACATTGCGCGGTACCGGCAACAGCGGGTCGAGGGGTTTTACTTCCAGGCCGGACGGCACTTGCATCGCCGGGGTCTGGTGTTGCGTCAGGTAATCACTGCCACGATCACGGAAATATCCATCTTCACCCCAGATCCACCCGCAACCGCTGGTGCTGGAAATGATTACGGCAAGGGCAGAAAGTCCGGCCAGTCGCTTCATGCGTAGTGCTTCCTCAATTAAACCAATACGCCGGACTGGCGCAGGGCCTGACGCAGCGGTTCATGACAACGCGGACTGAGCCAGGTCAGTGGCAGGCGAATGCCTTCCACCATCAAACCCATTTCCTGCAGGGCCCATTTCACCGGAATCGGGTTGGATTCGATAAACAGCGTTTTGTGCAGCGGCATCAAACGATCATTGATCGCCCGGGCTGTCACGGCATCGCCGGCCATTGCTGCCGCACACAGCTCGCTCATGGCGCGCGGTGCCACGTTGGCCGTTACGGAAATATTGCCTTTGCCGCCCATCAGCATGAGCTCGACGGCAGTGGCGTCGTCACCGGAGTACACCAGGAAGTCGCTGTCGACGCGGTCGAGTACTTCACGGCCGCGTTGCAGGTCACCAGTGGCTTCTTTGATGCCGACAATGTTGGAAATCTTCGACAAACGCTCAACGGTTTCCGGCAGCATGTCGCACACGGTGCGGCCTGGAACGTTGTAGAGAATCTGTGGAATGGCCACCGCTTCAGCGATGTGGCGGAAGTGCAGGTACAAACCTTCCTGGGTTGGTTTGTTGTAGTACGGCGTCACCAGCAGGCAGGCATCGGCGCCGGCGTTCTTGGCATTGGTGGTCAGTTCCACCGCTTCGCGCGTCGAGTTCGCGCCCGTACCGGCGATTACCGGAATACGCCCGGCAACCTGATCCACCACGCGGCGAATCACTTCGATATGTTCGTTAACATCCAACGTCGCCGACTCACCCGTGGTGCCGACCGCGACGATGGCGTTGGTGCCTTCTTGGAGGTGGAAGTCCACCAGCTTGCTCAGCGCGTCCCAATCAAGACGACCCTGCGCATCCATGGGCGTGACCAGTGCCACCATACTGCCCGCAATCATGCAACCGCTCCTGCCGGAAAAAGAGAGCCGTAATGGTACTGGCGCCACCTGCCTTGCACAAGCGAAGTACCGCGCTATGAGCATTCCCCTCAGCGACAGTTTTCGCTAACCTTCCGGCTTTGATCGACAGTTTACCTGCCGACCGCTCATCGCTTTAGGAATGCTGCATGTCCACCCCCATAGTCCGCGAACAATTCCTTGTCATCAGTGCCCTTGGCACTAACCCGATGGAGCTGACTAATGTGCTGTGCCGCGCCAGCCATGAGAACCGTTGCGCGGTTATCAGCACCCGCCTGACCCGCCACGGCGAGTACAGTGCGCTGGTGGTGCAGGTGTCGGGCAACTGGGACGCCCTGGCGCGCCTGGAAACCAGCCTGCCGTCGCTGTCGAAAAAACATGCCTTTACCGTGAGTGTGGTGCGCAGCGCCGCCGCCGAGGTGCGCCCGCAAGCACTGCCTTATGTGGCCTACGTCAGCTCGGTGTATCGCCCAGACATCCTCAACGAGTTGTGCCAGTTCTTTATTGACCACAACGTTGAGCTGGAAAACCTCACCTGCGATACCTACCAGGCGCCGCAAACCGGCGGCACCATGCTTAACGCCACACTCACCGTGACGTTGCCAGCAGGCACACAAATCAGTTGGTTGCGCGATCAGTTCCTCGACTTCGCCGATGCGTTGAACCTCGACGCCCTAATCGAACCGTGGCGCCCAACCACACCGCCTTGAGGACTAACGCATGAGCATTTCCCTCGACCAACCAGTAGCCGATTTCACCGTACCGGCTACCAGCGGTAAACAAATCACCCTCTCGGCACTTAAAGGCCAGCAAGTGGTGATCTACTTCTACCCCAAAGACAGCACCCCTGGCTGCACCACTGAAGGCCAGGGTTTTCGCGACCAATACGCAGCGTTTAAAGCAGCCAATACCGAGGTGTTCGGGGTATCGCGCGACAGCTTGAAGTCCCACGAGAACTTCAAGTGCAAGCAGGAATTCCCCTTCGAGCTGTTGTCCGATAAAGACGAAGCCCTTTGCCAACTGTTTGATGTGATCAAGCTGAAAAAGCTATACGGCAAGGAATACCTGGGCGTAGATCGCAGCACTTTTTTGATCGACGCCAATGGCGTTCTACGCCAGGAATGGCGTGGCGTGAAAGTGCCAGGGCATGTGGATGCGGTACTGGCGGCAGCACAAGCACTGAACAAAAGCTAAATACCCACCCAACAAAAAGCCCGGCCAAGTGCCGGGCTTTTTGTTGGTAAAGCTGCGTGGGCGCTTACATCAGCGGCGCTACAACCGGCTCCTTGCGCGGCCAGGCATCCAACAATGCCTTGCACAGCGTGGCCAGCGGGATGGCAAAGAAAATCCCCCAGAAGCCCCACATGCCGCCAAACAGCAGTACCGCACAAATAATCACCACTGGATGTAGGTTCACCGCTTCGGCAAACAACAGCGGCACCAGCACGTTGCCATCCAGCGCCTGGATAATGCCGTACACCGCCATCAGGTAAATAAACTGGTCACCCCAGCCCCACTGAAATAGCGCGATCAACGCCACCGGCACCGTCACCACCACGGCGCCGACATAGGGCACCACCACTGAGAAGCCCACCAACAAAGCTAACAGCGCGGCATAGTTAAGGCCCAGGGCGATAAACGCTACATAAGTGGCGCCGCCGCAGATCAGAATTTCGATAACTTTGCCGCGAATGTAGTTGGCTATCTGCTGGTTCATTTCCCGACCCACGCGGGTGATCAACGTGCGCTCGCGTGGCAGGTAACCGCGAAACCAGCGGGCGATCAAGCCGCCATCCTTGAGGAAGAAAAACACCAGAATCGGCACCAGCACCAGATAAATCATGGCGTTGACCAACAGTGGCAAACTGGACAGTGAGAAGGTCAGCGCCAGTTGGCCAAAGCTGCCGATCTCGTTGCGCACCACTTCAATCACATGCAGCACTTGTTCGTCCGAGACCAGCTGCGGATAGCGCTCCGGCAACAGCAGCAGCAACGACTGCCACTTACCGAGCATGCCCGGCAGCTCGTTAAACAGGGCAATCACCTGCTGCCAAAGCAGCGGTATCAACACCAGCAAGCAAACCCCGAGCAACCCCATAAAGCAGGCAAACACCAGCCATACAGCAGCCACCTGCGGCACGCGCAACCGTTGCAGCGTGCGCACCAAGCCCTGCATCAGAAACGCCAGCACCAAGCCGGCAAGCACCGGTGCGAGCATGCCGCCAAAAGTCAGGATGGCCGCGAACGCCAACACCAGCAGCACGGCCAGCACTACCGCTTCTTCATCGGAGAAGTAGCGTTGCACCCAATTGCGTAACACCTTAAACATCAGAATTCCTTAACAGCAGGCACCACAGCGCCGTCTCTGGTTTGAGCTAAGCCTTGCGTAGCCAATAGCGATAAACCCCAGCCTCAGCTTCCTCGCGCAACAAGGTATGCCCGGCCAACGTGGCGAATGCGCGGAAGTCGCGCTGCGAGCCGGCATCGGTCGCCGTCACCTTGAGCACCGCACCACTGGCCAGGCGATTGAGTTCGAGCTTGGCTTTCAGCAACGGCAGCGGGCAATTTAGTCCGCTGGTATCCAGCTCGGCATCAAAGATCACAGCATCAGTCATCGAATCGGGCTCCAAAACGGGTAGATGAGGATACCGAGGTGGTCAGCCGACCGCCATGGCGGCTACAGTAGGGACTTTGCCGCCAAGAGCTCCGTGCATGAATCTTCTGCGCCCCACGCTGCTTTCGCTCGCCTGCTTGCTCGCCTCTCCAGCCATCGCCCCGGCCATAGCCGATGACTTGCCCTCACTGGGTGATTCCAGCTCCTCCATCGTCTCGCCCGAGCAGGAGTTTCAACTGGGTCGCGCCTGGTTGAGCCTGGTACGCAGCCAAGTACCGCAGTTGAACGACCCGCAGCTAAAAGAATTCGTGGAAAGCAGCGTGTACAAGCTCGCCGAAACCAGCGACCTGCACGACCACCGCCTGGTGTTTATCCTGATCAAAGACCCACAGATCAACGCTTTCGCCGCGCCGGGCGGGGTGATCGGGGTCAACGGCGGTCTGTTTCTCTACGCGCAGACCGAGGCCGAATACGCCGCGGTACTCGCCCACGAATTGGGCCACTTGATTCAACGCCACTACGCCCGCGGCTTGCAGGCGCAGCAACAAATGCAGATTCCGGTGATGGCCGCCATGCTTGCCGGCATTATCGCCGCAGCCGCCGGCGCCGGCGACGTCGGTATGGCGACGATTATGGGCACCCAGGCGGCAGCGATTCAGAACCAGCTGCGCTTCTCCCGGCAGAACGAACAAGAGGCTGACCGCGTTGGCGTGGTCAACCTTGAGCGTGCCGGCTACGACCCACGCGCCATGCCGAATATGTTCGAGCGTATGGCGCGCCAATACCGCTTCGACAAACGTCCGCCGGAATTTCTGCTGACTCACCCGGTGACCGAATCGCGTATCGCCGATACCCGTAACCGCGCCGAACAATTCGGCCAGAGCGGGCGCGAAGACACCCTGCAATACCAACTGATGCGCGCCCGCGTTCAACTGACCTTTGAGGAAACCCCAGGCATTGCCGGCAAACGCTTCCGCGCGATGTTGCAGGACGACCCAGGTATGGACGCCGCGCGTTACGGCCTGGCGTTGGCACAAGTGAAAAGCGGCCAGCTCAACGAAGCTCGCGACAGTCTGGCGCCCCTGCTGAAAAAAGCCCCGGACAACGTCACCTACAACCTCGCTCAGGTGGAGTTGGATATCACCGCCAACCGCATTCCAGAGGCCAAACAGCGGGTCGACAAAATGCTCGCCCAGTTCCCGGATAACTACCCGCTGCAACAGAGCCGTATCGACCTATTGATAAAACAGAGCCAAGCACCACAGGCACAGAAAGCGCTGGAAGAACTGCTAAAAGCGCGGCCTAACGATCCGGATATCTGGTACCAGGTCGCCGAAGTTCGCGGCCAGGCTGGCGATATCATTGGCCTGCACCAAGCTCGTGCTGAGTACTTTGCGCTGATGGCCGACTTCGACCAGGCCTTGGAGCAACTCGACTTCGCCAAACGCCGCGCCATCAACAACTTCCCACTGGCCTCGAAAATCGATGCCCGGCAGAAAGAAATCATGGAACAACAGCGCATGATCAAGCAGCTGATGCGCTAGCCCCGGGGCGCCCAAGCGACACTGTCGCGCCAACACGAAAAAGCCCGGTCAATGTGCCGGGCTTTTTCGTGTTGGCGGCCGTGCAGAGCTAGGCGTTACCCGCCAACTTCAAGCGTGCCGCCTGAGTGAAATCGAGCATGCGTTTAAGCGGCTTGAGCGCCCGGGGAATCAAAGCAGCATCGACGAAGATTTCATTGCTGCCTTCGCGCAAGCATTGCAGCGTGCGCTCCAAGGTATTCATCGCCATCCACGGGCAATGCGCGCAGCTACGGCAGGCCGCTCCGTTACCGGCGGTGGGTGCTTCGACGAAGATTTTGTCCGGGCACAGCTGCTGCATCTTGTAGAAAATGCCGCGGTCGGTGGCAACGATAAAGGTCGAGTTCGGCAGCGTTTGTGCGGCCTTGATCAACTGGCTGGTAGAGCCGACCGCATCGGCCAGATCAATCACCGATTCCGGCGATTCCGGGTGCACCAGAATCGCAGCGTCCGGGTACAGGGCCTTCATATCTTCGAGCTGCTTGGACTTGAACTCCTCGTGAACTATGCAGGCACCATCCCATAGCAGCATGTCCGCACCGGTTTGCTTCTGGATATAGCGGCCCAGGTGTTTGTCCGGCGCCCAGATAATTTTCTCGCCGTTATCCATCAGGCTTTCAACGATTTCCAGCGCGCAACTGGACGTGACGACCCAGTCCGCTCGCGCCTTCACCGCTGCCGAGGTGTTGGCGTAGACCACCACCGTGCGCTCGGGGTGCTGGTCGCAGAAGGCGGAGAACTCGTCTACCGGGCAACCCAGGTCCAGCGAGCACGTCGCTTCCAGCGTGGGCATCAGCACGCGCTTTTCCGGGTTAAGAATTTTTGCCGTCTCGCCCATAAACTTCACGCCGGCCACCAGCACGGTTTTCGCCGAGTGCTGATTGCCGAAGCGGGCCATTTCCAGAGAGTCGGACACGCAGCCGCCGGTTTCCTCGGCCAAAGCCTGAATAACCGGGTCGCAATAATAGTGAGCTACCAGCACCGCATCCTGAGCTTTCAGCTCGGCCGCGATCTCGGCGCGCAGACGCGCTTCTTCGTCCGGCGATAGGGGCTTGGGTTGCTTGGCGTCTAAATGCGCCTGAACCAGCAGGCGTTCGGAAATCTGGGTCATGTCATCAGGCTCTGAATATGCTTTCAGTGCCGCGCAGTATACCCGCCTGATGTCGGCGCACGCGCGTAGCGGGATAAAACTAACGTCGCGATCTGACCAGCAAGAAACAAAAAAACCGGAAGACTCACTGCTGAGCATTCCGGGTTTTCGTCGCTTCTTTACGAAGGAGATATGGTGGGTCGTGTGGGACTCGAACCTACGACCAATTGGTTAAAAGCCAACTGCTCTACCAACTGAGCTAACGACCCGCGGGGTGCATAATACTGATTTAATTCATAAAATCAACACGATGCGGCAAAGTTTTAGAAATAACGGGTAGGGTCTTTCACCCCAGCTTCGGCGAAACCGGCTGCACGCAGGCGGCAGCTGTCGCATTTGCCGCAGGCGCGACCATCGTCATCAGCTTGGTAGCAAGAAACGGTCAGGCCGTAGTCCACGCCTTGGGCGATGCCCGCCTGAACAATCTGCCCCTTGCTCATAAATTGCAGCGGCGCCTGAATACGAAAGCCCTGCCCTTCCACGCCAGCTTTGGTGGCCAGATTGGCCATGCGCTCGAAGGCCTCAACAAACTCAGGACGGCAATCCGGGTAGCCGGAATAGTCCACGGCATTCACGCCGATAAAAATATCCCGCGCGCCGAGCACCTCGGCCCAACCCAACGCCAGCGACAAAAATACCGTGTTGCGTGCCGGCACATAGGTAACGGGAATGCCTTCACCTGGGGTTTCCGGCACGGCGATGGAACTGTCGGTCAGCGCCGAACCGCCCATGCCATTGAGGTTCAAGCCAATCACCTTGTGCTCGACCACGCCAAGCTGCTGCGCCACGCGTTCAGCTGCTTGCAGCTCGGAGCGATGGCGTTGGCCGTAGTCAAAACTCATGGTGTAGCAGGCGTAGCCATCGGCTTTAGCCATAGCCACAACGGTGGCGGAATCAAGGCCGCCGGAGAGCAGAATTACCGCTTTTTTATCAGTCATATCAGTGTCCCGGCTGGTCGTTCCAAAGAATTTTGTGCAGCTGCAATTGCAAACGCACCGGCAGGTTGTCGGCAACGATCCAGTCGGCCAACTCCCGTGCATTCACTTGTTGGTGGCTCGGTGAGAACAACACTTCGCCAGCACGATTTTGCAGACCGTACTGAATCAGCTTGGAGACGGACCAGTCGTAATCTTCGCGAGAACAGATCACAAATTTGACTTGATCGTTGGCGGTCAAAAACTCGATGTTCTCGTAGCGATTGCGGGCCATTTCAGCCGAGCCAGGAGTCTTCAAGTCCACCACTTTGCTGACGCGCGGGTCGACCGCCGACACATCGAGAGCGCCGCTGGTTTCCAGCGACACCTCGAAACCGGCATCGCACAGGCGCTCAAGCAAGGGAATGCAATTGGGCTGGGCCAGCGGCTCACCACCGGTCACGCAGACATAACGCGGCTTGTAGGCAGCGATCTGCTCAACGATGGCGTCCAGGGACATGATTTCGCCGCCGCTGAAGGCGTAGGCGGTGTCGCAGTATTGGCAGCGTAATGGGCAGCCAGTCAGGCGAACGAACACCGTCGGTAAACCGGCGGTGCGCGTCTCACCCTGCAACGAGTAAAAAATCTCGGTAATGCGCAGGTTTTTTTGCATATCGGCCACGGGCGTGACGGCGAAACAGGCCATCCGCCTCCGTTGCGGGAATTGGGCCGGCGATTCTAACGAAAAAACCCGCGACAGGCGCGGGTTTTATTGAACGGCGGGTCAGGCTTTACAGGCGTTGCAAGTCTCGTTGCGCCAGCTGAGCAGCCGAGCTACCGGGGTACTGAGCGATTACTTGCTGAAGAATGCCTTTGGCTTTGTCGGAGTGGCCAAGACGCTGCTCGACATCGGCGAGTTTATACAGCGAATCCGGCACCTTGTTATGGGTCGGATACAACTGGCTGACCTTGGCAAATGCCTGCCCGGCGCCTTGCAGGTCGCCTTTGGTCAAATTCACTTCACCCAGCCAGTACTGCGCGTTGCCGGCGTATTGGCTCTGTGGGTATTTGCGCAGGAAAGCGCTGAAGGCTTGACTGGCCTTGTCGAAATCTTTGGCCTTGATCAGGTCGAAGGCAGCATCGTAATAGAGCTTTTCCTTCGCCGGGTCACCAGGCTCTGTGCTCGCCGCAGGCTGTTGCGCTGCTGGCTGAACAGGGGCACCACCGGCGTTAATAGCACCGGTATTGCCGGAATCTTGGTTAGCAGCAGGAGCGCCCGAGGCACCACCAGCAGCTATGCGTCTATCGAGGTCTTGGTAACGCTCCAGGCCTTCTTGTTTCAGGCGCTGAATTTCGTTTTGTTGCTCCTCAACCATGCCGCGCAGGCGGCCTAGCTCGTCTTGCATTTGTTGCAGCTGCATGAACAGCTCGCCCTGTGCCGAGGCAGGGGCCGTAACCCCTCCCCCTGCATAGGCGCCGGTCGTGCCATAACCCGCTGGTGGATAGCTGCCACCGCCATTGCTGGCGTTGTCATCAACCACCGGAACCGCAGCCCACGCCGCAAGCGGCAGGCTGAGAGTCAATATAGTCAGAGCACGACGGCACGTTCGCATGTCGAATTACTTACGCAGTTCAACGCGACGGTTTTGAGCCCAGGATTGCTCGTCGTTGCCGGTAGCAACTGGACGCTCTTCACCGTAGGAAACCAGTTCCAGCTGAGCTGGGGAAACACCTTGCAGTACCAGGTAACGCTGAACAGCTTTGGCGCGACGCTCGCCCAGAGCCATGTTGTACTCGCGGGTACCGCGTTCGTCGGTGTTGCCTTCCAGAACAACGCGAGCGCCGTTAGCTTTCAGGTCCTTGGCGTGAACGTCCAGAGCGCGCATGGCTTCTGGCTTCAGGTCCGAGCTGTCGTATTCGAAGTAGAAAGTAGTGATAGCGCGCAGAGCAGCTTCTTCGCTCAGGCTACCGTCTACAGCGCCGTTGTTGGCGTTGTAGCCAGCGTTTGGATCAACAGCGCCTTCGCCAGCGTTGTCGCCGCCTTTGGAGGAGCAACCTACTGCTACTGCCATGGACAGAGCCAGTGCAGCGAACTTACCAAATTTCAACATTTCCATAGTAAAACTCCTAATGAACCCCAGTGTGTTAAGTAAAGTGTGCAGCGCCGCGTCAGTTCAGGAAGGGCGACCAGGATGGCTCTCTGATTTCGCCTTGCGCGGTTGGAATCGGGAGTTTTACTCGTCCATTGATGGAGGCAAGAATCAAGACTCCACGGCCCTGCTGGCGGGTGGCGTAGATTACCATGGTGCCGTTGGGCGCAACAGTAGGAGACTCATCCAGATTGGTATCTGAAAGAATCCGCAAACGCGACGTTTGCAAATCCTGCGCCGCAACTTTGAAATTGGTGAAACCGTCCTGACGGTGAATCATCACCAACGTCTTCTCGTCAGCAGACAGTTTAGGGTTAGCGTTGTAGTTACCTACAAAGGTCACCCGGTCAACTGCACCACCGGCAATATTCGTCTTGTAGACCTGCGGTTTCCCAGCACGGTCCGAAGTGAAGTATATGGTCTGACCGTCCTTGCCCCAGAAGGGTTCGGTATCAATTGCAAAGTGATTGGTCACGCGGGTCATCTGCCGGCTAGCCAGATCCATTACATAGATCTCTGGGTTGCCATCGCGGGACAACACAAACGCCAGCTTGCTGCCATCTGGCGAGAACGCCGGCGCGCCATTGAGGCCTTCGAAGTTGGTGATTTGCTCACGGCGACCGGTGTCGATGTGCTGAATAAAGATACGCGGACGCTTCTGCTCAAACGACACATAGGCAATGCGCTTGCCGTCGCTGGCGAAACGCGGCGACAGAATTGGCTCACGCGACTGCAGCAAGGTCACGGCACGAGCACCGTCGTAGTCCGAACGCTGCAAGGTGTAACGAGTGTTGGTGCCAGAGAAACGCTCAGCCGTCACGTACAGCATCTGGGTCGAAAACGCACCCTTGATGCCGGTGAGTTTTTCAAACGACTGGTCAGCGATGTAGTGGGACATATCACGGAGTTGATCCGTGGTGCCGCCCACGCTACCGGTAAACACTTGCTGTTCGGTGGCAACGTTGAACAAGGCGAACTGCACCTGCAGACGGCCGCCGTTAGGCACGATGCTGCCGGTCATTACGTATTGAGCACCAAGTGCTTTCCAGTCGCGGAAGATCACTTCGCTCGCCTGGGTTGGCAGGCTGATCATGTTCTGGCGTGGAATCGGTTCAAAAATACCGGAGTTGCGCAGGTCCTTGCCGATGATGTCGGACATGTCTTCAGGCAGCACAGTGCCGCCCTGCCAGCCGAACGGTACGACCGCGATAGGAATAGCGCGGTCGGAACCGCTGCTCACCAGAATGTTCTTTTCCTCTGCCGCCACCATGCCAGCGGCGCAGCAAAGAACCACAAGCAGTCCTCGAAGAATGTTGATCACAAATCTAAATCCTCAGGTGTGAAGGTCATCTTGAATGAACGATAAGGGTTGAAGTCCGTAGGGCTCAAACCCTGCATTTCTACTAAACGCCCAATATTTTTCACGGCGGCTACAGCCGAGCTATCGAACGGGCCATTACCACTGGATTTCGCCACGCTAACGCCGGTGATCGTGCCATCGGGCAACATATTGATCTGTAGCACCACGGTCATGCCTTTGCTCGCGCCCGGCGGACGGGTCCAACCTTCGGCAGCGCGCATACGGATCAGGTCATCGAAATTGCCCGACACCGTATCACCCACTTCATCAGCGGTGGTCGCCTGACGCTCGGTATCGTTGGACAGCAGCTCGGCCAAGGCCTGAGCTTTCTTATCTTCGGTCGCCTTGCGTGCAGCCTCGGCAGCCTTTTTCTTCACCGCTTCAGCTTCGGCCTTTTTCTTCGCATCGGCGGCTTTCTTGGCATCCGCTGCTTTTTTCTTGGCGTCATCTGCTGCTTTTTTCTTCTCGGCCTCGGCATCAGCCTTTTTCTTGGCTTCTTCCGCGGCTTTCTTCTGTTCTTCTTCGGTTTTCTTCTTGGCGATATCGGCGAGTTTCTTTTCCTCGGCCTTTTTCGCTTCGTCAGCTTTCTTCGCTTCAGCGGCCTTGGCAGCTTCGGCTTCGGCCTGTTCAGCCGCTTCGGCTTTTTGAGCTTCTTCGGCTTTCTTTTGTTCCGCCGCTTTTACCTTCTCTTGTTCAACCTTCTTGGCTTCCAGCTGCTCAACCTCGTATTGCTTGGCAGCGGTTTTCTTCGCTTCACCAGCAATTTTCTGATTGGTCTGCACAGTCGCCGGGCTCTTGGACTTCAGCTCATAAAGCGTGGCCTGAACAATGGGTTTAGACGGTGGTAGCTCCGGCGTAAAAGCAAAGCTGACAAACAGCGTGCCGAACAATAGAACATGCAGCCCTATTGCCCAGATGCTCGGCCAGAAAAAGCTTTCCGATGAGGAGCGCTCGCGTTCCTGCATTAGGGCGCCTCGGTAATCAGGCCGACATTACCTACGCCTGCCTGCTGCAGCCCGCCCATGGCGGCCATCACGGCACCGTAGTCGACCACTTTATCGGCGCGGATAAACACTTGCGTCTGCTTACCCTGGGCGCGGCTCTGGTTCATGATCGCCGTCACTGCGGTGGTCATTTCCGGCAGGGTCAGGGCTTTGGCCTGCACCTTATCGGTGTCCACTTCGCTGCCAAGGTTCCAGTAGTAGGTCTTGTCGGCTTTGATCGAGATGGTCAGTACCTGGGTGTTGTTGTCTTGCGGCAAGGCATCGCTGGACACCTTGGGCAGGTCAACCTTCACACCCTGGTTGAGCATCGGGGCAGTCACCATGAAAATCACCAACAGCACCAACATCACGTCGATGTAGGGCACCACGTTCATTTCGGCGACTGGTTTACGTCTCTTACGAATACGTGCCATGAGTTAAAACCTTTCCTAAAGCCTTCAGTAAAACCAGCGTCTTACTCGTCACTGGTGTGCACTTTACGGTGCAGGATGGCTTGGAATTCATCGGCGAAGGTGTAGTAGCGGCCGACCAGGGTTTCGCCGCGAGCGGCAAAGCGGTTGTAAGCAATTACCGCAGGAATCGCAGCGAACAGGCCGATAGCGGTGGCAATCAGCGCCTCGGCAATACCCGGCGCAACAGTGGCCAAGGTCGCTTGCTGAGCAGAAGCCAGGCCGCGGAAGGAGTTCATGATGCCCCATACGGTACCGAACAGACCGATATAAGGACTGGTGGAACCTACGGTGGCCAGGAACGACAGGCTCTGTTCAAGCTTTTCTTCTTCGCGGGAAATGGCCACGCGCATGGCACGGTTGACGCCGTCCATGACCGCGTCAGGGTCAACGCCCGCTTGTTGGCGCAGACGCGAGAACTCTTTGAAGCCGCCACGGAAAATTTGCTCAACGCCCGAATCCGGGTCTGGATTGGCGCCGGCCTGACGATAGAGCTTGGACAGGTCGATACCCGACCAGAAGCGCTCCTCGAAGGTTTCCAGGGAACGTTTTGCAGCACGGATCATGGTGCTTTTCTGAAAGATCATGATCCATGAAGTGACCGATGCACCTACAAGCACCAGCATAACCAGCTGCACCACGATGCTGGCGTTGCTGATCAGACTCCACATAGAGGTATGGTCGACGACGGTGGCTTCCACGCTTAATCTCCTGCTTTAGATGTACCCGCGTCGCTCTGGCCGGCAAAGGCCATACGCAACGCTTCGGGAATAGCCCGGGGTTTCAAACTGTCGGCGCGCACACAGGCCACCAGGAACTGCCCTTCACAGAGCAGCGTTTTATCCGTAGCCCGCCTAACCTGTTGACGAAAGCGCAGGCTGGCACGGTTTAATTCGATTACTTCGGCACTGACTAACAGTTCATCGTCCAAGCGCGCCGGCACGTGGTAACGCGCTTCGCTGGAATGCACGACAAACAACATCTCGCCCGCCAGCGTCGATTGGGAAAAACCCAAGTCGCGTAACCGCTCGGTACGAGCCCGCTCCATAAATTTAAGGTAATTGACGTAGTACACGATGCCGCCGGCATCGGTGTCTTCGTAGTAAACCCGACAGCGATGGGTGAACGGCTCAAGCCCATTTTGCGCGCGCATACTCTAGTGCTTACTCCCCGGGTTGCCAATCGGGCAAACCAACTGTTTTTTGTCCATCTGCAACATTAAAAATCAATCCCTTCAACTAGTTGTTCATCAACTGAACAGTGGCAGCCAAAAGCTACTCGTCCACCGCGAACATATCGACCTGGGGCATATCACCCATGCGTTTGGGCACGTTGAGGCCGAAGTGTAGATAAGCATGGCGAGTGACCACCCGACCACGCGGGGTGCGCATGATGTAGCCCTGCTGAATCAGGTAAGGCTCCAGCACATCTTCAATGGTGTGGCGTTCCTCGCTAATGGCCGCTGCCAGGCTGTCGACGCCTACCGGGCCACCGTCAAACTTCTCGATCATGGTCAGCAGCAAACGCCGATCCTGATGATCAAAGCCATGTTCATCGACATCCAACAGATTCAATGCCAGGTCAGCGATAGGCCGGGTGATATGGCCCTGCGCACGCACTTCGGCAAAGTCACGCACACGACGCAGCAAACGGTTGGCGATACGGGGCGTGCCGCGGGCACGCCGGGCGATTTCAAAGGCGCCCTCCGGGTCCAGCGGCAAGCCAAGAATGCCGGCGGAGCGCTGAACGATAGTGGCCAGATCTTCGGTGCTGTAGAACTCCAAGCGTTGAACAATGCCGAAGCGGTCGCGCAACGGGTTGGTCAACATGCCAGCGCGCGTAGTGGCGCCCACTAACGTGAAAGGCGGCAGGTCGAGCTTGATCGAGCGCGCGGCCGGGCCTTCGCCAATCATGATGTCGAGCTGAAAATCTTCCATCGCCGGGTACAGCACTTCCTCAACGATGGGCGAAAGACGGTGGATTTCATCGATAAACAGCACATCGCCGGGCTCGAGATTGGTCAGCATTGCGGCCAAATCGCCGGGGCGCTCCAACACGGGACCGGAGGTGCTTTTAATCGAGACGCCCATTTCCTGGGCAATGATATTGGCCAGGGTGGTTTTACCCAGACCGGGTGGGCCAAAAATCAGTGTGTGATCGAGCGACTCAGAGCGCCCACGCGCCGCCTGAATAAACAGCTCCATCTGCTCACGCACTTTCGGCTGGCCAATGTACTCGGCCAGGCGCAGCGGCCGGATGGCGCGGTCCAGTTGTTCATCGCGGTCACGGCCAGAACCGGTGATCAGGCGATCGGCGTCTATCACTTAAACCATTCCTTTCAATGAACGACGGATCATTTCTTCGCTGCTCAAACCATCTTCCTTTACCGCCGAAACCGCGCGGCTAGCCTCTTGCGGCTTAAAGCCCAGGGAAATCAGGGCGCTCACGGCATCATTCTCCGCACTTGAGACTGTGCCACCGGCACGAGGTTCAGTGACAAAAGTGGCGATACCCGGCACGGTTTCCCACGCTTTGAAGCGATCTTTAAGCTCGACCAGCAGGCGCTCAGCAGTCTTTTTGCCGACGCCCGGAATTCGGGTAAGCGCCGACGTGTCTTGCGCCTGCACGCAACGCACCAACTCATCAACTTCCAGTCCGGACATCAACGCCAGCGCCAGCTTGGGACCGACACCGTTAAGGCGAATCAGCTCACGAAACAGCTCACGCTCGCGCTTTTCGGCGAAACCAAACAGCAACTGAGCGTCCTCACGAACCACCAAATGCGTGTGCAAGGTGACCGGCTCGCCTACCGATGGCAGGCGGTAGAGCGTGGTCATGGGTACTTCCACCTCATAACCCAGGCCATTTACATCGACGATAAGGTGCGGTGGCTGCTTTTCCAGCAGGGTTCCGCGCAAGCGTCCAATCACAGCTTCACTTCCTTAAAAGTTCGAAACAGCACGTAGGGGTGTACTGTGCGCACCAAAACCAACCGAGCAACCCCGCATCACAAACGCAGGCGGCCGCCGCGACTACGGGCGCCCACCAAACCATGGGGAATCAAACTGGAGCGAGTGTGGGCATGACACAAGGCAATAGCCAGCGCGTCGGAGGCATCAATTTGCGGTTTCTGCGTCAGCTTGAGCAAATGCATCACCATCATCTGCACTTGCTGCTTGTCCGCGCCGCCAGTGCCGGCAATCGCTTGTTTAACCTGAGTGGCGGTGTATTCAGCGATCTCCAGGCCATGCTCAGCCGCCGCCACGATGGCCGCGCCGCGTGCCTGACCGAGCTTGAGCGCCGAGTCGGCATTCTTGGCCATAAACACCTTCTCGATGCCCATCGTCACCGGCCCGTAGGTTTCGATCACCTCACGCACGCCGCGAAACACAATCTGCAAGCGCTCTGATAACTCGCCTGCGCCGGTACGAATGCAGCCAGAAGCCACGTACTCACAGCCACGACCGATATCGCGCACCACGCCGTAACCAGTGATACGCGAACCGGGGTCAATGCCGAGAATAAGGGTCATAGCACCTGCAAAATTGGAGAAAAAATAGAGAGGCCAGCTTATACGCGTAGGAGCGCGCTTGCTCGCGAACAATGGCCACGGGGTCTAACAAGAGGCCAGCGTTTCCAGGGTTCGAGAGCCAGCTCGCGCCTACAAAACAAGTGCGGACTAGCCGACCTGCTCCATGATTTCTTCCGGAATCTCACCGTTGAAATACACGTTTTGCACGTCATCCAGGTCTTCAAGCATGTCGATCAGCTTGAGCACCTTTTGCGCCACTTCCAGCTCAGTCAGCTCCACAGTGATCGACGGAATCATGCTGATCTCCGCTTCATCACCTTTAAACCCGGCTGCCTGCAACGCTTCGTTCACCGAAATAAAGTCGACGAAGCTGGTGAACACATCGATAGAACCGTCTTCGTGGGTGACCACATCGTCAGCACCGGCCTCCAGAGCCGCCTCCATCAACGCATCTTCGTTGACGCCAGGCGCAAAGCTGATCTGACCTTTGCGGTCGAACATATAGGCCACTGAACCGTCGGTACCCAGGTTGCCACCGCACTTGGTAAAGGCATGGCGTACGGCTGCGGCCGTTCGGTTGCGGTTGTCAGTCATGGTTTCGACGATCACCGCCACGCCATTGGGCGCATAACCCTCGTAGCTCAACTCTTCAACCTTGGTGCCGTCATCCGCGCCGACGCCACGGGCAATGGCCCGATCGATGGTGTCGCGGGTCATATTGGCGCCCAGCGCCTTATCCACCGCCAAGCGCAAGCGCGGGTTATCGGCGGGAATGCCGCCGCCCTGCCCCGCCGCCACGGTCAGCTCACGAATCAGCTTGGTGAAAATCTTGCCCTTTTTGGCGTCCTGACGCCCTTTACGATGCTTGATGTTGGCCCATTTGGAATGACCCGCCATAACCGCGCTCCGCATTTTCCATACTATGAAAAACGCCCCTCCCCGGCTTGCGGAAAAGGGGCGTCGATTAAGAGCGCCAGGCTCTCATTTCTACAACGGCTTAATCCGCTTTAACCTGCTCGCGCAGACGAATGTGCAGGTCGCGCAGCTGGCGAGGATCAACTTCACCGGGCGCTTGGGTCATTACGTCCGCAGCACTCTGGGTTTTCGGGAAGGCGATCACTTCACGGATCGACTGCGCGCCGGTCATCAGCATCACCAGACGGTCCAGACCGAAGGCCAGACCACCGTGCGGCGGCGCGCCGTATTTCAGCGCGTCGAGGAGGAAGCCGAACTTCTCTTCCTGCTCTGCTTCGCTGATACCCAAAACCCGGAATACAGTCTGCTGCATCGCCTTGTCGTGGATACGGATGGAACCGCCGCCCAACTCAGTGCCGTTGAGCACCATGTCGTAAGCACGGGACAGCGCAGCGGCCGGGTTGGCTTCCAGCTCTGCTGGGGTGCACTTGGGCGAAGTGAACGGGTGGTGCAGGGAGTTCAAGCTGCCATCGTCGGCTTCTTCGAACATCGGGAAGTCAACAACCCACATCGGCGCCCACTCACAGGTGAGCAGGTTGAGGTCGTGGCCAACCTTGATACGCAGCGCGCCCAAGGCGTCGCAAACGATCTTGGTTTTGTCTGCACCGAAAAACACGATATCGCCATCCACCGCACCGACGCGATCAAGGATCACGTTGAGGTTGGCTTCCGGGATGTTTTTCACGATCGGCGATTGCAGGCCTTCAACGCCTTTGGCGCGCTCATTGACCTTGATATACGCCAGGCCTTTGGCACCGTAGTTGCCGACGAACTTGGTGTAATCGTCGATCTGCTTACGCGGCATGCTCGCGCCACCAGGCACGCGCAGGGCGGCGATTCGGCATTTCGGGTCGTTGGCCGGACCGCTGAATACTTTGAAGTCGACCTCTTTGAGCTGGTCGGCCACGTCTACCAGCTCCAGCGGAATACGCAGGTCTGGCTTGTCGGAACCGTAACGGCTCATGGCTTCGGAGAACGGCATATGCGGGAATTCGCCGAATTCCAGGTTCAGCACTTCCTTGAACAGCTGGCGAATCATCTTCTCGGTGATAGCAATGATGTCGTCTTCGTCGAGGAAGCTGGTCTCGATGTCGATCTGGGTGAATTCCGGCTGGCGGTCAGCACGCAGGTCTTCGTCGCGGAAGCACTTGGCGATTTGGTAGTAACGGTCGAAGCCAGCCACCATCAGCAACTGCTTGAACAGCTGCGGCGATTGCGGCAAGGCGAAGAAACTACCGGGGTGGGTACGGCTCGGTACCAAGTAGTCGCGGGCACCTTCCGGTGTTGCGCGGGTAAGAATCGGCGTTTCGACGTCGAGGAAGCCGTTTTCGTCGAGGTAACGGCGAATGCTGGTGGTCACGCGCGAACGCAGCTTCAGCTTCTCGGCCATTTCCGGACGGCGCAGGTCGATAAAGCGATAACGCAGACGGGTTTCTTCGCCCACGTCGGTGTATTCGTTGAGCGAGAACGGTGGGGTTTCCGCTTCGTTCAGCACTTCCAGCTCATAGCCGAGCACTTCAATGGCACCGGAGGCCATATTGGCGTTTTGTGCGCCGGCTGGGCGCAAACGCACTTTACCGGTGATTTTCACTACATATTCGCTGCGCACGCGGTCAGCTTTGGCGAAGGTTTCCGCGCGATCCGGGTCGAACACCACTTGGGCCAGACCTTCACGGTCACGGATATCGAGGAAGATCACGCCGCCGTGATCTCGACGACGGTGAACCCAACCGCACAGGGTGATTTCCTGACCTTCCAGGCTCTCGTTCAACTGGCCGCAATAATGGCTGCGCATCATGATGGTGGTTTCGCTTCTCGTAATTCGACTATTCGGTGTGCTTAATCGGCTTTATCGCCGCCAGCCAGGTTCTTTTTCGCGCCGGTCTTAAAGTCGGTCTCGTACCAGCCATTGCCCTTCAGGCGAAAGCCAGGCATGGACAACAACTTCTTCAACTCGGGAGCCTTGCAGGTCGGGCAATCGACCAGAGGCGAATCGCTGAATTTCTGAATGGCTTCCATCTGATGGCCACAGGAAGCGCATTGGTAATCGTAAATTGGCATTGGCTCATCTCGGCGTGCATAACAACGTGCCGCGGAACCGCGCCTTGCGGCCCTCGCGTCAAGGGGCGGGAGTATATGACGGATCGCGCCTGGCAATAAACCCACAAACCGTCGTCAAACAGCGCAACCGTGCAAGCACGCTATGCATTTGGCCAATAGCATTTATTGACCCGCTCCCCGCGACAACCACCCCAGGGCCCATGCTAGGCTCTGCCCATCGCTTTAGTCCGCTTTCATTAGCCTGAACAAGGAGAAACGCCATGGAAATCAACATCGGAATTGCCGAACAGGACCGCGCTGCTATCGCCGAAGGCCTGTCTCGCTTGCTCGCCGACACCTACACCCTGTACCTGAAAACCCACAACTTTCACTGGAACGTCACCGGCCCGATGTTCAACACCCTGCACCTGATGTTTGAAGGTCAGTACACCGAGCTGGCCCTGGCCGTGGACTCCATTGCCGAGCGTATTCGCGCCCTGGGCTTCAACGCACCGGGCACTTACGCCGCCTACGCTCGCCTCTCCTCTATTAAAGAAGAAGAAGGCGTTCCGTCTGCCGAAGACATGATCAAGCAACTGGTTCAAGGCCAGGAAGCGGTAGTGCGTACCGCCCGTGGCATCTTTCCGCTGCTGGACAAAGTCAGCGACGAGCCGACCGCTGACCTGCTCACCCAACGCATGCAAGTGCACGAAAAAACCGCGTGGATGTTGCGCAGCCTGCTGGCGGTGTAAACCCACCCGCAAAAACGCAAAAGGCCCGGCGCAAAACCGGGCCTTTTGCTAGGCGCAAGCCGCACAGCTGCTCTATGCTCTGGCAATCGATAGTTTGAACTTGCACGCCAGATGAGCCAGCCGCCGAAATCGCCCACTCTTTTAAGTCTCTACCCGGAGGAGACCCGCGAGGCAGCGGACCTACTCAAACAAGCCGTGCCGCTAATGATGCGTCACGACATCCCGCCAAACCCGGTCCATTACGCGCTCTGGTACACCTACAGCAAGGGCCAGGAACCGGAACTCAATCGACGCCTCGACAAAACAGTCAAGGACTTCGATAGCTTTCCACCAGAGACCGCCGCCAAGCTGTTTCGCGACTACATTATTCGCGGCGAACTAGAGGAAGCCCGCGCCGGGCAACAGCAGGTGATTGAGCTGGTCGACGACATAGAGGGCGGCATTTCCCATAGCGTCGACAGCGGCAAGGCCTACCAAGACAGCCTCATCCACGGCCTGAGCGCCCTGCAAGAACCACTGATTGACGACCTCCCCAGCGTGCTCAACGACCTGCAACAAAGCACGCAACTGATGCAGGACCAGCAGGAAAAATTCCTCTACCGCCTACGCAGCGC
>NZ_JBBNAH010000121.1:0-4524 GCF_037994325.1 Pseudomonas sp. | reverse complement strand
CCAAGGTGCTCGACGGCGGCAATGGTTTTGCCGACGCCTATGGCGGCATTCCGTTTCCGATTCCGCAAAGCGGCGTGGAGGCGGTGTGGAATCATGTGGTGCGTTATCGCGGCACCTACGTGGTGCGCCGTTCCGCCGAGGCCGGCGTGCAGCGCAACGGCCAATACTCGCTGGTGACCTCGCAAGACGAAGCGCTGTTCCGCTTCTACAACCCCAAAGGCAACTACAGCGAACTCAACAACATCCTGTTTTATTACATGACCTTCACCACCGCCCCGGCGCGTTTGGCCGGCAATGGCGCGCTGGTGCAAGAGATGCTCGACCAGGTAAAAGAGCCGCGCCAAGCCTGGGGCTACAACCCCGGCCAACGGCGGGTACGGCGTGCGCCAACCCTGGCCTACGACACACCGATCGAAGCCTCCGATGGCCTGAAAACCGCCGACGACACCGACATGTACAACGGCGCCCCGGATCGCTACGACTGGACCTTGGTGGGCAAAAAAGAAATCTACATTCCGTACAACAACTACCAAATCACCAGCCCCGACGTTAAGTACGACGACCTGCTCAAACCCGGCCATATCAACCCCAAATACACCCGCTACGAACTGCACCGGGTGTGGGTGGTGGAAGGCAAGTTGAAGCCAGGGGCGCGGCATATCTACTCCAAGCGCACCCTGTTTCTTGACGAAGACAGCTGGGGCGCGGCGGTAGTCGACCAATACGACGGGCGTGGCGAATTGTGGCGGGTGTCCATGGCCTACCTGAAAAGCTTCTACGAACTGCCCACCGTGTGGACCGCGCTGGACACCTTCCACGACCTGCAAGCACGGCGCTACAGCGTGCAATGGCTGGACAACGAAGAGCCCGGCACCGCCGACTTCAGCAAGCCTTCGCCGGATGACGCCAACTTCAGCCCGGCCGCGTTGCGGCGCAAAGCGTCGCGGTAACCGACCCAACGGCTCTGCACTCTCTCCCGCAAGCGGGAGAGAGGACGGGGGAGAGGGGCGGGCTGAACTCGATTGCCAACGCGTAGGGTGTGCTGTGCGCACCAATGTGTCCTCGGGGGAGATCGTCTGGTGCGCGCAGCACACCCTACGAACCGTGGCGCCTCCTTGGCCATCAACAACAAAGGCGCCCGCAGGCGCCTTTGTTGTCTGTGCAGCACAGCGTTTAAGCGGCAACGCTGATCTGGCTTCCCACGCTGGAGGCGGTGTACCCGGCGCCGGTTTCGTATTGCTTCATCAGTGCCTGCACCAGGCTGGCGTACAGCGCGTTTTTGTCGCTGTCGCTGCTGGTTGAGGTATTGCTGGAGCTGTCGGTGGCGCTAAGCAGGGTGCTCAGTTCGTCTTTGCTGATGCTGCCATCGCCATCGGCGTCCAACTGGCTGAACAGCTCGTCGGTGTCGGCACCGCTGGCTGATGGTGGCGGTGGTGGCGGGCCGGCCAGGGCTTTGCTTTCGTCCAGGCTGAGGCTGCCGTCTTCATCGCTATCCAGGGAGGCGAACAGGGTGGCGATATCGTCGCTGCTCATGCCATCGCCAATGGCGCTGGTGAGCTCGTCCTGACTGACGCTGCCGTCACTGTCGCTGTCCAGGCTGGCAAACAACTCTTGCGGGTTCGGGCCGCCTGGGCCACCTGGCGGCGGAGGCGGGGCCATGGCGGCGGTTTCATCCTGGTCGATGCTGCCGTCGCTGTTGGCATCCAATTGTGTGAACAGATCGTCGATGTCGATGCTGGCCAAGCTGGAATCGCTTTCCTGGGCCTTGCTTAACGCCGAGGTCAGTTCGTCTTTATCAACGCTGCCGTCGCTGTTGCTATCGAGCAGCTTGAACAGTTTTTCCTGCGCATTTGTCGACCCACCCACGCAACTGGTAGCACTGGTGCTACTCGAACTGCTGCTACGTGAGCTGGCCGTCGAGCTATAGGAGTAGCTCGAGTAACCGCTGACACCACTTATCATGGGAGTCGCTCCTGTTGGAATTGGCCATCGCCGAAGAGGGTTTCTTCGGTGATGGCAGAGTCCGGGGGCTGTGTGTCGGGGGTGTGTGTGGTTTGTATCGCGGCATGTACATACGTGATGTCAGGTTTTGTCCGGCTACCGGCGTATGCAGCGACGACTCTGGATCCCCGCCTGCGCGGGGATGACGGGAGTTTTGCACAGACATCCGTCATCCCGGTGAAGGCCGGCATCCAGGTAAGCCGATGGAGTCATCGGCTGTCCGGCTACCGGCGTATGCAGCGACGATTCTGGATCCCCGCCTGTGCGGGGATGACGGGAGTTTTTGCATAGACATCCGTCATCTCCGCGAAGGCGGGGATCCAGGTACGCCAATAGTGTAGTCCGCTCGAAAAGCGCTATTGCCGCGGCAACCGCAACACGCAGGTAAGACCACCACCCTTTGTCTCACGCAGGGAAATGTCCCCACCCTGACGCTGCGCCGCTTCGCGGGCGATGGTCAGGCCCAGGCCGACGCCGCCGGAGTTGCGGTTGCGTGAGCCTTCGACGCGGAAGAAGGGTTCGAACACGCTTTCGCGCTGTTCCGGGGCAATGCCGGGGCCGTTGTCGCAGACGTGCACTTCGATGTAGTCGTGCTGGTCGTGCATTTCGATGCGTGCGTGGCCGGCGTAGCGCAGGGCGTTGTTGAGTAGGTTGCTGATGGCTGAGCGCAGGGCCAGCGGTTGTACGCGCAACGGTGCGCAGTGGCCGCTGAGGGTGACGTCGGCGCCTTGGTCTTGGGCATTTTCGGTGAGCGATTCCACCAGCGCTTGTACGTCGAACCATTGCAGCGCTTCGGTGGCGCGCTGTTCGTGCAGGTAGCGCAGGGTGGCGTCGAGCATGTCGATCATTTCGCTGAGGTCTTGCGCCATGCGTTCGCGCAGGTGGGCGTTGGGCACTTGTTCCAGGCGCAGTTTTAGGCGCGACAGCGGCGTGCGTAGGTCGTGGGAGACGGCAGCCAGCATGCGCCCGCGCTGTTTGACCTGTTCGCGGATGCGCTGCTGCATCAGGTTAAAGGTATGCGCCGCTTGGCGTGCTTCCACGGTGCCTTCTTCCGGCAGCGGCGGGGCGTCGAGGTTTTCGCTCAGGCGTTCGGCGGCCTCGGACAGGCGCTGAATCGGCCGGCTTAGCAAGCGCGCGCCAAACCAGGCGACCACGGCCAAACCAAGCATTTGAAACAGCAGCGGCACCAGCGGTCCGGCCAGTGGGCCGAGCATGGAACGAGGTGGTTGGCGGCCGTCCATGGGTGGCTCTGGCGGGCGCGGTTGGTTGGCACCGACAGGTGGCTGGTCGGTTGGGCCAGCCATTACCTGCTCTGGCGGTGGGCCCGGTGGCTGGCCGTTCCGTTGCGGGCCGCCGTATTGGCTAAACCAGGCAAAGGCCAGCAGGTGGGCGAGCACGATGGACAGCAGCATCATGCCAAACAGGCGGCCGAACAGGGTGTTAAAGCGCATCAACCGATCTCACGTGCGTCGAACAGGTAGCCCTCGCCGCGCACGGTTTTGATCAAGCGTGGCGATTTCGGATCGTCGCCGAGTTTCTGCCGCAGGCGCGAGACGAGCAAGTCGATGCTGCGGTCAAACGCTTCAATCGAACGGCCCCGGGCGGCGTCGAGTAATTGCTCGCGGTTGAGTACCCGGCGCGGGCGTTCGAGAAACACCCAGAGCAAGCGAAATTCCGCATTCGACAACGGCACCACCAGGCCATCGGGCGCTTGCAGTTGGCGCAGCACGCCGTTGAGTTGCCAGTCGTCAAAACGAATGCTCGAACGCTCATCGTTGCGCGGCGCATCGCGGTCATCACGTACGCGGCGCAGGATGCTTTGTATGCGCGCCACCAGTTCACGCGGCTCGAACGGCTTGGCCATATAGTCATCGGCGCCCAGCTCCAGGCCGATAATGCGGTCGGTGGGTTCGCAGCGGGCGGTGAGCATCAGGATCGGGATATCGGAATTGCTGCGCAGCTCCCGGCACAGTTCCAGGCCGTCTTCGCCGGGCAGCATCAGGTCGAGAATAATCACATCGAAACGGCTGGCGGCCAGGGCTTTGCGCATACCGGCGCCATCGCCGACGGCTTCGCTGGCAATGTTAAAGCGCGTTAAGTAACCGCTAAGCAGCTCGCGCAGCTCGATATTGTCGTCGACGATCAGCGCGCGGGTGGTTCTTGAGCGGACGTCCCGTTCGTTGAGGGCTTCCATCGGGAGTGGCTCCTTAGTTGTGCGGCGGTGCGGCGTGGGGGCGCCATGCTGAAGGGCGGGCGTATCGACAACATGTCGTTAATGTATCGGGCGCGATACAAAGCGTAGACGGATGTGCTTTGTGCATCGATCGAGGTTCTCCGCTAGATTCTGGGTCCCCGCCTGCGCGGGGACGACGGAGGATCTGGCTATAACACCGTCATTCCCGCGCAGGCGGGAATCCAGACTTTCGCGGCGGACACGATGGTGGCCATGACACAGGGATTTATGCGTGATGGCTGGCCCTCTCCCCCGACCCCTCTCCCGCAAGCGAGAGAGGGGAGCAGAGC
>NZ_JBBNAH010000120.1:0-29394 GCF_037994325.1 Pseudomonas sp. | reverse complement strand
AAGAAGATGTGCCTTGGGGTTACCAGAAAGAACTGAGCAAAGCCCTGCGCGACTTTCTGATCAGCGCCCACGGCCTGGGCGTTGCCACCCCGGTGGACGAACTGCCGGTGAAACTGGAATACCTGTCTGTGCAGTACCTGTTCCGCTCCTACGTCGGCAGCCTGGAACTGGCGCGCGAACACGCCGACCAATACATCGGCCAAGACGAACGCCTGTTGGTGCCGGAGATCGACGGCGAAATGAACAAACTCGCCGAACAAGATGCCGCCGTGAAAAAGAAACTCGACACCCGCTGGGGTTACCTACGCGTGGCACTGGCCGATATGAACAGCGGCGTAACCGCCATGACCAGCCTCTCCGGCCGGCCCTTTGCGCCGACTATTGTCGACCGCCATGCGCGGGCCATGAGCGAACAGTTGATGAGCGCCAACTAGGCACTGGCAACGCGCTTTTTCCGCTAAGGCCCGGGCGCCACTACGTAGTGGTGCGCCGTGCGTACCACGGTGTATGCGCGCAACAACCGGGTGCGCGCGATTTGCGCTAAGCGAACTCCTCGTCACGGTGGCTCAAAAACAACAGCACCAGCCCCACACACCCGATAAATCGAAACGCCGCCTGCTGGCCGTTCCAGGTGGGTGATCGCCACATCTGAAACCACTCACCGCCGATCACCATAAAGCCGAAAAACCACAGGGCGAACGCCAGCGCCAGACCGGCGATGGCGATATGTTTTGCCCGATTGAAACTGCTCGCCGCTGCGCCACGCTCAAGCCAAAGACGTGCGGCGCCAAGTACACAGAGCAAGCCGGCGAGCATCTCCACGGCAATGATCTGGGCGTATACGAGCTTGTGCAGCAAAGGGCTATGGATGGCCCGCGAGAGAAGTTCGGACTGAGGCGGCAGCGTGTCCATCATCATTACGTGCTGCACAAAGGCATAGTTGGTGCCGTAGTCGAGCAAGTTATCCACCCCGACTAACAACAAAAACAGGCCGATCATTACCACCATCCCCACCTTGGCGATACGCACAACCATCGTTATCTCCTTTGTTACAAAAGAGATGACTGTGTTGCACGCCGTGAGACGGAGCTGCCGGATGCTCCGTTAATTTGCGAGGCTCTTTCTGCTATGTCCACGCGAACGGTAAAAATTCGCTGTAGGAAACCGCAAGACTTTCAACGTAATAAATCATAGGAATTTACGGTATTGAATGGGCTACTTACGGCAGGTTAATTGCAGCTAACGCTGTGACTTTTCGTATTCCACCTTCAGATAGCGGCTATAGCAGTAGAGTTGGAAAAAGCAACTTAATAAAGCTGCGTTTTCATCACAATTTTAACTTGCTCTTAAATATTGGTCGCTTTCCATAAAGGAATCGCAAATATGAAAAAGTTAAACTTCGCAAAAGGCGCAACTGGAATTAACAGCTGGATCGGTGTCTGCACACTGTCCGTGATGACATTATCAATCAGCCACGCATTTGCCGCAGTAAATTGCCCCTCTGGCCAATACGCGAATGATTCAGGCGGCTGCTCCGTAAGTAACGGTTACACACCTATCGATCAGGGTTCGGTCGCCCAACAGCACCTAGATAACTACTACAAAAATGAAGACTTGTTTTCCGCTTATCAAAAACAATGGGAAGAATGGAATAACAAAAATCTGCAACTCAGCCAGCAGCTAAACCAGCCGTTAATAGAGCAATATCAACTATTAGCGCTGCGTTTAGCTAAGTGGCAAAAAGAAGACTCTAAAAGTTTCGCCGACTACTTCAAACAAATACAAACCACTATCCCCATTGATCTCGCACGAGATATTCCCAATGATTTGTCCAGCGATAACCATCGAAGTTTTATGATGGCATTTGTAATGGACGCTTACGCCAAGGGCAAATACTCCTTATTGGTTGCTCAATACAATGCCAACCTGAAAAAAACTGCCCAACTTTATTTTCGAATGAACCCAACCCTAATGAAATCCATCCGGATTAATTACTGGACAAAAGCCTACGCCCCCAGCGTTTCCGGAAAATGGGGATTTACCCGAAGCTACAGCGACAGCCTGTCCTTAAGAGAACTACAGTCCGTTTACCCATTTATCCGACCAGCCGATGCTGCCGACTATGATTTCAGCCAGACCGAGGAGAGTTTCTCCGACACCTGGAATAACGCCAGCACCTCGCCCTCCACGCACAAAGCGAAAGCCACTAAATACTATAAATTTGTACCACAGGCTCTACCCGAGTCATTTACCAAAAGCCTTAGAGAAAGCATTAATCCTAGGCTAACTGCTCAGGTAAATAGTGAGACCCTGGCGCAGACGCAATCGAAAGTCGTCGGCTTTGGATTTAATAGTTTAATGAGCTCGTACTTATCAGCCAATACCAGTAGAGAAGAGTTCTTGAAAAGCGCTGCCAACCTCGCGCTGGCGTTTCCTCAGGCTAACGCTATTACCCAAGTGACTCGCGTTGTTAATCAGGCTAAAAAAACCTGTTTAGCACCGGCACAGGCCCAAGTATCAACGCAAAACATCAATATTGACTACAGCGTAGAAACAATAAACTGCAACAGTGCAACGCGATCAATGGATTGGTACGTTATCGAAAACGAAGACAAAACTATCCAACTGAAAAACTCGCTGTCGGGTCAGTGCCTGACATCGCCTCGGCAGGCGGATACCGGCGTTGTTACATTGGTTTGCGGCGGGAGAATTAATACCTACGAGCCAAGCGCGCAGAACTGGCAATGGACGGGCGATGATCGGCTGCGCCGATCGGGTAAAGACCACCTATACAGCCTGAGCGTAATGGCGCCTACCGACCTGTCTCTGAGCGCGAGAGCAGGTAGAACAGTAGATATCTACCCCTATGATTATTTGCAGGGAAACGATGCGTACAGGGCGCAGTGGTTAATAAATACCGGCGATAGGCGCAACGAAATGCTTACCGCGGAAAACTATAAAACGGCCGAAGCTATCGGGAAACATTTCTTTGTATTGATGTACGGCTTCACCGAAGAGTTACCTTTCATGGACCGAATGAAAAGCGTACACGCGGGCAAAAACCTGCCCACTGAAGACGCCAATAGAAGGCTTAAAACTGAACGCTATACATCGCAAGAAAGGGCTAAAGCCTTCTTCGATAAAATATATAGCAATGGCGACTTGTACAATCAACTTCCCACTAGCATTAAAGACTTTATTGCTGCGCTACACGCTGGCACACCGTTACTGGATGCTTACAGCCAACATGCGCTGGCGCTATACGACGACATCAGAAAAATCTACATGTATAAACCCACCACCTGGAATGATGAAAGCAACAGCGTAGGCTCACTGCAAACCTACGAAAACCCGAAAGACAACAGCGTAGATATCTTTATCTCCAAATTCAACGGTAATCCTGCCACTAGCAACAAGGCATTACCCACTAATAAAACCTCAAACGAAAACTGGACTTACTTGGCCAGCCTGGGCAGCAAAGAACAAGTTAAAAAACTGGTGAGCGGTATCAGTAACTACTTCCCTGAGTGGGGTAAAGCGGCCAATTATGGCGACATTTTCCAGTACAACAACCCCGTATCGAAAACGCTTGAATTTTTCCAAGCAAACTTCAAAGGAATGGCTAGCAACAGCGCAACATACTTTCCAACCAATCAAACATCCAATAATAAATGGCGTTATCTAGGCCAACAAAACAGCGCTACCGTTTTGCTTGCCGCGTTGGCCAACGACATGAATACAGCCTATTTATCCTATATGTATAACTTGATTAAGTTAAACATCGGCACAAAACAGACCATTCCTGACATTGAGCAGTCCTTGTCCAGCACAACAACAGAAGATGAACAAGACGGGCTCGGCTTTGGCAACTGGGTGGCAACGAGTCCGTCCTATGACATTGCCGGGCAACCGTCGTTGGGGCAGTATTTTTACGTCTCAAGCCCTACTGTCGCCGGCGCATCTCTGTATAAGTCCAGCAACATCGGTGCACTCAGCGCTCTATCCAATGCGCTGATCAGCATGAAATTCGACCCCGCTCAACAAGCAGATATAATGCTTAAACGAGTGATTATGCGGCAACAGTTTGAAGAAATGCTCAACCCTAGAACTAGCGAAATAATTCGAGCTTCGGGTTTGGGTCAAAGTACCGAGTTTCCCGATGAGGCCACTGGCTACCCGGGTTGGTCACGCTATATCTTCGACGAGTGGTCAGAGGGCAGACTAAACCCTCCGGAAGGTTTCCAAGAATTTCGCGCGAACTTCCGGGCACTGTTTAGTCCAGGTGCGCAGGGTGATGCAGAATTCGACAGCTTTATAGCCGATTCCGAAAACGTAGCGATAGAGCAAGCCAACCAGGGATTATTGGTACTGAACAATAGTTCGTTGAGCACAGCCTTCAATGCGCTAACCATCACGGGATCAACTATCGCTGTCAGCACAGTAAGTGTGAGCGCTGCACTGTCTACGATTTTCGGCCTCGGCCTTTAGTCGTTTTGACAGGGCTGTCACGTAGTGTTTAACCAGGTGGGCGATTGAAGAGCGCTAACGTTGTTCAGCATGCCTGCTAAAAGCAAATGCCCCGAATCGAAAGAACGGGGCATTTTTTATGGTTTCGCTTTTTGGCTTAACGAACGGCAGTCACACCAATGCGTCTTTACCACGAATATGGGTCGGACCAGCACGCTCTTCGATAGCCTCGCGCAACTCGTCACGGATACCCAGCAGAAACAGCAACTCGACCACCACAAACAACGGCCCCACGATCAGCCCCGACAGGTCATCAACAAACGCCGGTTTGCGCCCTTCGTAGTAGTGGCCAATGAATTGGATAATCCAACCCAGCACAAACAGGCCCAAGCCACCGCTTAACCAGACCAGGGTGCTTTGTGCCGCCAGATTGGCACCGCCCCACAGGCTAAGGCCAAGCAACGCACTCATCAGCACACCAAGGCGCAGGTCCAAACGCAGGTAGAAAATCGCCGAGGCCAACGCGCACACGCTTGCGGGCGAAAGCCACACGCCCAGCACGTTCAACCCTGGGCGCGAGAGTAAGGCGGTCACGGCGAAGGCAATCATCGGCACGCCAATAAAGTGGGTGAAGATATTGCGCCGGTCGCGGTGGTAGGTGGCGTACTGCGCGAGATGATCTGTCAGGGTTTTCATCTTATGTCCTCGGAGGCTGCCTCTATTTGGGCTGGAGGAATCATGCAGGTTGGGTAAGCTGCAACTCTGTCAGCTAGCCGACAAACCGTGCCCGCTATCCGGAAAAAGCCATGAGCCATTCTCTGCCGTACTTGCCTCTGCTGCGCACTGGCCATTGGTTCAGTACCCTGCCGCAAGCGTTGCAGGACGAATTGCTTAACAGCGCCCAAGTGCGCCGCCTGCAAGGCGGTGAGCGTCTGTTCCATCGCGGCGACCAGCCGTGCGGTTTATACGCCGTGGTCGAAGGCGCTATGCGCGTGGGCGCCGTCAGTGCTAATGGCAAGGAAGCGTTATTAACCCTGGTAGAGCCGCCGTACTGGTTTGGCGAAATCTCTCTTTTCGACGGCCAGCCACGTACCCATGACGCCTTTGCCGAAGGCGCAACCGTATTGCTCCATGTGCCGCAAGCGGTACTGAGCGTACTGCTGCAACGCCAACCCGGCTACTGGCGCGACTTTGCCCTGCTGATGAGCCAAAAACTGCGCCTGGCCTTTATCGCCCTGGAACAGATCAGCCTGCTGCCCGCGGCACCACGCTTGGCCCAACGGCTGCTGATGATTGCCGACAACTACGGCGAGGGCGACCCACGCCGGGTTATTCACCTGGCGCAAGAGCAGTTGGCGTTGATGCTGGCGATTTCCCGACAGACCACCAACCAGATTCTCAAAGACCTGCAAGCCCAAGGCATCCTGCGGCTGACGTATGGCGAGATTGAGATTTTGGATTTGCAGCAGTTGCGCGAGGTGGCGGAGGCTGGCGCATAACTCAGCCTTAACTCCGTCATCCCCGCGCAGGCGGGGATCCAGAATCTCGCGCCGGCCGCAGCACTTCGCTCCATCCAGAAATCTGGGGCCCCGCCTGCGCGGGGACGACGGTACGGCGTCATTACGCTTGCGGCCGATACCCCAAGCGCAAACCGCCCCAATGCCGGCCCTGCACCGTAATCGGCACCGACAGGTCGTGCATCAATTCACCCGTATCGCGGCTATAGGTTTGCAGCAGAAGCGCCTGCTGATGGCTGCCACAGCGAATGCCGGTGGGGTCGTTGAACAGGCGCTTGCTGCGGCTTTTCAGCGCGTCCACCGCCCGATCGCCAGTTTGTGCATGGCTAAAGGCGCGGTTATGGGTCGGCACATAACCTTCTGGCGTGCTGGCGATGGCAAATACCAGGCCTTCATGGCGGCTCAGTAGCGGTTCTTGAATGGTCGGCAACACCTGATCGGCGTACGCATCGAAACGGGTGTGATATTTGGCCGGAAAGCTGTTGGCGATGGGTTGATAGCTGCGGTCGAACAGATCGCTAACGCTAACCCGCCCAGCCTGGATATCAGCCTCAAATTGCGCGGTGATGGCGGCGGCACCTTCACGCGCCAGGTCATAGATACGCTGGTGATAGTCATCCAGCCCAACCTCGGCCAACTGCTCGCTAACACTCTCAGCCTGCCCCACCAGCCGCTGCGCGGCCTGGGCCAATTCGCGAGTTTGCGCTTCGCTGCCGCGCACATCGCTGCGCAATTGCTCCAACGCAACAAACAACGCCGACAGCTGCTGGTGATTGCTCTCGGTGCCGGTATTGATAAAGGCCACCTGGCTTTCCACCTCGCTGGCCAGTTCGGTGATGCCTTGCAGTTGCCCACCGCTGGCCTCGACCTGGGCGGCGGCCTGATCAAGCTCGCTGGCCTGCTGCTGAATATGGCGGACCACCGCACTGCTCTGCTGGCGAATATCGTTGACGATCTGCGCCACCTCCTCGGTGGCCTCCGCGGTACGCCCGGCGAGCTTGCGCACCTCATCGGCCACCACGGCAAACCCACGGCCCTGATCACCCGCACGGGCCGCTTCGATGGCGGCGTTAAGCGCAAGCAAATTGGTCTGGCTGGCGATGGATTGAATCACTTGGGTAACTTGCTGAATCTGCTCAGTGCGGCTGCTCAGGCCATCCATCAGCTCGCGACTGTCGGCGGCTTGTACGCTCAATTGCTGCATACGGGTGATGGCCTGTTGCAGCGCCCGCTGACCTTCATCGCTGCGCTCGCGCACGGCATGGGCGGCGTTCAGGGTCTGTTCGGCGCGCTGGGCGCTGGCTTCTTCGGTGGCGGTCATTGCCGAGGCGCCGGTACTGACTTGCTCCACCACCTGCAGCTGCGATTGCAGCTTGTCGGCCATGCGCTGCACACCAAAGGCCACTTGCGCCGCCGCCAAGGCGTTATGGCAGGTGCTGCGCGACAGGTTTTGGCTGAGCGCGTTGAATGTGCTGCTTTGCTGTTTGGCGCTAACCGGCTCTTCGACCGGCAGCTTCCACGGGCCTAGCCACGGCCAGAGGGCGAGTAGCAGGTAGGCAGGAATGCTGAGGTAAAGCGGTAGCTGCATCTGCTGGTAAACCGCCATCAACACCGCCAGGCCAACGGCATGCAGCAGAAAAGCCCAGGGGCGGCGGGAGTAGGCAGGACGCATCGGCAAACCTCTTATTTTTATGGCGCAGCTTGGAACGCGTGACTGGCAGGGTGTGCTGTGCGCACCAAGCGGTTTGCGCCATGGTGCGCACAGCACACCCTACGAGCAAGGTCGCTATTCGAGCATGTCATCGGCCGCGCTGCCACTGCGCTTTAGTCCTATGTGCCGCCACTCTTGGCCAACAACACATCACGGTATTGGCTAGGCGCTTGGCCGGTCCAGCGTTTAAAGGCGCGACTGAAACTGCTGCTGTCGGCAAAGCCTAGCAAATAGGCAATCTCACTGATGGAGCAATGCGGGTCGCGCATATGTTGCAAGGCCAGGTTCTGGCGGGTTTCGCTGAGCAGGTTTTCGTAGCTACAGCCTTCGTCGGCAAGGTGGCGCTGCAAGCTGCGCAGGCTTAAGTGCAGGCTGCTGGCGATACGCTCGGCCGAGGGCTCGCCGTTGGGCAATTGGTTTTCCAGGCACGTGCACACGCGGCGGCGCCAGGTTACCGGGTGCAGTTGTTCAAGGGTGCGCTTGAGCACGGTTTCGTTGTGCTCGGCCAGCTCTTGATTGCCGTCTTCCAGCTGGCTGTCGAAGGCCTCGCGGGGGAACTGCAAATAGTCCTGCGCGGCGCCGAAGTGGATCGGCGCACGCAGCGCGTCGTGCCAAGGGCCGGGGTCGACGGGCAGCGGGCGGCGCAGGTAAACGGCCAGCGGCGCAAAGTCGCGGCCCAGGCGATTACGGCAGGTGCGCACGTAAATGGCGATAAACGCATCCACCGCTTCCAATGCCGGCGCCGGGCTGCCAACCGGCACGTTCAGGTAGAACTCGTAGCGATCCGGCAACGCCTTGAGTTCCAGGCTCAGGGCATCACTGACCACTTGGTGATACCGCACGATGCGTTCAAACACCTCACGCAAACTGCTGCTGGCTACTAGCGCATAACCCAAGGCGTGAAAGCTGGTGGGGCTGACGTATTGCGAAGTTTTCAAGCCCAGCGCCGGATCGCCGCTGGCTTGCACCGCCAGGTGCCACAAGCGCGTGGTCGCCGACAGCGGGTAGCGGGCGTTGGGGTGTTCCATCAGCGCCGGGTCGACACCGGCATCCAGGCACAGCTGCGCGCTATCCAGGCCCAGTGCATCAAGCTGCTTGCGCAGGGCACGGGTCCAACTGGCAAGCGAGGTGGGTTCAGCAGTCATGCAGATTGGCGCATCCGGTCAACAGGTTGGCGTTCGAGGTCAGGCTAGGGGGCGCCGGGGTCGGCACAGTAGCCTCACGTTAAATAGAGGATGTAAGCATGTCCCAGTCTCCTGCAAGCCCCGTGAACCAGAATGCGCAACAACGCGCTGCACATATTCGCGAAGTGGTGATGGCCCATGGCGTGGAACTGCGCCAGCGCTACCCGATTCTCAACCACCAGAACGCCCTCGGCGCCGGCATCCTCGCCTTTGCTCTATTGGGCATGATCGGCAGCGCCGTGTTGTACATCGAAGGCTATATGGCCTGGTGGGCGTGCTTGCTGCTCAACGCGTTTTTCGCGTCGCTGACCCATGAGCTGGAACATGACCTGATCCACTCGATGTACTTTCGCAAACAGCGTATCCCGCACAACCTGATGATGGCCCTGGTCTGGCTGGCGCGGCCGAGCACCATCAACCCTTGGGTACGTCGTCATCTGCACCTGAACCACCACAAGGTCAGCGGCACTGAAACCGATATGGAAGAGCGCGCCATCACCAACGGTGAGCCTTGGGGTTTTGCCCGCTTGCTGATGGTCGGCGACAACATGATGTCGTCGTTTATCCGCTTTTTGCGGGCGAAAACCTGGACGCATAAATGGACCATCGTTACCCGCACCCTGAAGGTTTATGCACCACTGGGTTTGATGAACTGGGGCACTTGGTATGTGTTTCTCGGCTTTCATCTCAGCACCTTTGTCGCCACCCTGTTGGGCTCGCCGATTGAATGGTCGGCGACCACCCTGGAGGTGATGAACATAGTGAACATCGCGGTGGTGGTGCTGGTCGGCCCCAACGTGCTGCGCACCTTTTGCCTGCACTTTGTCAGCTCCAACATGCACTACTACGGCGATATCGAGCCGGGCAATGTCATCCAGCAATGCCAAGTGCTCAACCCGGTGTGGCTGTGGCCGCTGCAAGCCTTCTGCTTTAACTTCGGCAGCAGCCATGCCATTCACCATTTCGTGGTCAAAGAGCCCTTTTACATCCGCCAGCTCACGGTGCCTTTTGCCCACAAAGTGATGCGCGAAGCAGGCGTGCGCTTTAACGACTTTGGCACCTTTGCCCGCGCCAATCGCTGGACGCGCGCAGCCGAAAGCAAACCGGCAGCCCAGCAAACTCAAGCGGCTTAATCAGCCGCTACGCACACAGCGGCGCTTCGGCGCCGTTTGTTGTCTTCGTCCCTTTAAGAATTCGCCGATGAATATTCTGATCGTCCACGCCCACCCCGAACCGCAGTCGTTCTGCACGGCGATGAAAGACCTTGCCGTCAGCACCCTGGAACAAGCCGGTCACCAGGTGCAGGTCTCCGACCTCTACGCCATAAACTGGAACCCGGTAGCCAGCGCGGCAGACTTCGCCGCGCGCAGCAATCCCGACTACCTGGTGTACGCCCTGGAGCAACGCCACGCCCACGGCCAAGGCGCGCTCGCCGCCGACATCAGCGCCGAGCTGGACAAGCTGTTGGCCGCCGATGTGGTGATCTTCAACTTCCCGATGTTCTGGTGCTCGGTGCCGGCGATTCTCAAAGGCTGGATCGACCGCGTGCTGGTTTCCGGCGTGTGCTACGGCGGTTTGCGCTTCTACGACAGAGGCGGCCTCAGCGGCAAAAAAGCCATGCTCAGTTTTACCCTTGGCGCGCAGCCGCATATGTTTGCCAACGAGCAGGCCATCCACGGCGAATTAAGCCTGATGCTGCGCCACTTGCAGCGCGGCACGCTCGCCTATGCCGGCCTTAGCGTGCTGCCGCCGTTTGCCGCCTACCACGTGCCCTATATCGACCATGACGCGCGCACCACGATGCTCGCCGACTACCGCGAGCAGCTGTTGCGCTTGGATGAATTGCAGCCTTTGAGCTTTCCGAACATGGCCGCGTTTGATCGGCAGTTAAATCCGTTGGACTAGTCGCTGATCGATCCCCCTCTGCCCGCTCGCGGGAGAGGGGCTAGGGGAGCGGGTTTCTCCAGCGCCGGTCCACCTCAGGTTTCGTGCGGTAAAACTTCGGTGGTCGGCTCCAGCACCGGCTCAGGCAATTCCTTCACCACCCGCGCCGGCATCAAACGTTGCAGTTTGCTTTCGCTGGCATTGAGTTGCTGCGCTGCCTTGCTGGCGGCCAACTCTTTCAGCGGCTTGTCATCCGGCCAACGGGCCATTTGCGCGGCCAAGTGCAGCACCAGCGATTCACGGCCGTATACGCCGGTCAGTTGGTAAGTCGCGGCAATCAGCTCACGCAGTTCCAGCGGCAAGCGCCAGCGGGTGCGCAGTGCCGAGCCAAACCCAGCGCCGAATTTGCGCAGGGCTTTGGTGATGGCTTCATCTTCCAGAGTGCCGCCGGCAATCAGCCAGTTTTGCAGGCAACGCAGCAAGGCCAAGTCGCCAATGCTATGCAGCAAGCCCGCGCAGTAGCAGCGCTCGGCATCAATGCCCTGCTCTTCGGCCAACTGCCGGGCGTAATCGGCGGTGCGTTGAGACAGGCCCCAGAAATACTCGCCCTGCTGGGCCAGGCGCGCATCGGTCAGGCTGGTACCGCGCTGCAAGGCCATGCCCATGACCAGGTTGATGCTGTGGGCTACGCCCAAGCGTGGCAGCGCTTGCGCCAAGGTTTGGCTGGGGCGGCCCATATGCTGAGCGGCACTATTGGCCGCGGCGATCAGGCGCGCGGTAATTTGCGGATCGCGACCGAACTGCTGCTCAAGAATGGTCAGGTCCATTTGCTCGGCCTTGAGCACCAGGCTCAAGGCATCCTTTACCTCGTCGAGCAGTGGCGCACCGTCGGACTCATTGCGCAGGCCCTCCAGGTAAGCATCGAGACTTTGCTCAGCTTTGAGGCTCGGAATTTCACAAAACACCTCCTGCCCTGGCGCCAGCAACAGGTCACGCAGGCGCTGTTGCAGCTTGTCCATATTGAAGGGGTGTACCAGATAGGCCGTTGGCGCCAGCGGCAGCACCTCGCGCACGCTGGCGCTGTCGGTACGGTCGGTCATCAGAATGAACGGCAGCGGCGGTTTGCGCTGTAAGCGGCGAATCTCGCCAAGAAAGTCCAGGCCGTTGGTGCCCGGTAACGCCCACTCGGCAATGATCAAATCGGGCAGGCGTTTTTTGCACGCCTCCAGGGCAGAGCTGCCATCGGCGAACGGCAACAGAATGGCGTCACAGCGCACATTGCCCAGCAACTGTCCGAGTAGCTCGCGAGTCCATGGGTCTTGAGCGGCAATAACGATGCGCGGTGCAGCTTTAAAATCCTTGGTCATCAGCATCCTCCGTCTGCCAACAACCATAGCCAACCCCGGCCGCTCAAGCCACCGAGCCTTTTGTCGCATAGCCAAGGTCAAAGCGCAGGGAAAAAAACCAGGCAAAAAAAGACCCGCCAAAGCGGGTCTCAAAACTGCCGAGCTGGTGAGCCCTAGGCGAGTTCGTCGAAGCACTCAGCGACAATGGCCAGGCCTTTGTCGAGCTGTGCATCAGGAATGGTGACCGGCATCAGGAAGCGGATAACGTTGTAGTACGTGCCGCACGACAGCAGGATCAAGCCTTTTTCACGGGCACGGGCAACGATCTTGCCGACCAACTCCGCTGCTGGCTTGTGGGTGTCGCCGCCTTCAAACAGCTCGATAGCGATCATCGAACCCAGGCCACGCACGTCACCAATCACGCTGTGCTTGGCTTGGATATCACGCAGACCGGCCTTCAGGCGTTCGCCCAGGGCTTGCGAGCGTTCCAGCAGCTTCTCTTCATCAAACACTTTCAGCACGGCCAGGGCCGCGGCGCAGGCAATCGGGCTACCGGCATAGGTGCCGCCCAGGCCGCCTGGGGCGATGGTGTCCATGATTTCGGCTTTACCGCATACGCCGGAAATCGGGAAACCGCCGCCAACCGATTTAGCGAAGGTGGTCAGGTCCGGGATCACGCCCAGTTGTTCGGTGGCGAAGAAGGTGCCGGTACGGCCAGCGCCGGTTTGCACTTCGTCGGCGATCAACAGAATGCCGTGCTGGTCGCACAGGGCACGCAGGCGCTGCATAAAGGCTTTGGAGTTGGTGTAGAAACCACCCTCGCCCTGCACCGGCTCAATGATGATGGCGGCGATGTCCGACGGCTGCGCGTCGTTCTTGAAAATGCGCTCGATGCTGGCGATGGACTCGTCTTCGCTGACACCGTGCAGCTCGCATGGCGACTGGGCGCGGTAGACACCAGCGGGCATCAGGCCCATGCCAGCGGAGTACGGCACCACTTTACCGGTGAGGCTCAGGGTCATCATGGTGCGGCCGTGGTAAGCACCGGTGAAGGCGATTACACCGGCACGGCCGGTGGCAGCACGGGCGATTTTCACCGCGTTTTCTACCGCTTCCGAACCGGAGGTCACCAACAGCGTTTTCTTGGCGAAGTTACCCGGTACGCGTTTAGCGATTTCTTCGCACAGCTCGACATAGGGTTCGTAAGCCAACACCTGGAAGCAGGTGTGCGACAGCTTGGTCAGTTGCTCTTGTACGGCCGCGACCACTTTCGGATGCAGGTGGCCGGTGTTCAGTACAGCGATACCGCCAGCGAAGTCGATAAACTCGCGGCCTTCGACGTCCCACACCGTGGCGTTTTCAGCGCGTTCAGCAAAGATCGGGTGGATCTGGCCCACGCCGCGCGGTACGGCGGCCATGCGGCGCTGCATCAGGGATTCGTTAGTCTTGCTCATGGTGCTAGTCCTCATTCGCCGCTCATCGGGCGGCGCAGATTAAGGATGAACGCCACCGGGGAAGGACGTGTGCAGCATTCGATGATCGACTGCCACGCCCTGCCGGTAGCTCAGGTTCTTTATTACGGTGCTGCATGCCCGGGTGGACCGGCTCGTTGGTTTGCGCCCGGGGTATTTCAAAGCGGTTTTAAATACCCAGGCAGAGGTACTTAATTTCCAGATAATCCTCGATGCCGTACTTCGAACCTTCACGGCCAAGACCGGAGGCCTTGATGCCGCCAAACGGCGCCACTTCGTTGGAGATCAAGCCGGTGTTGATGCCGACCATGCCGTACTCCAGCGCTTCAGCCACACGGAACACACGGCCCAGGTCACGGGCATAGAAATACGAGGCCAGACCAAACTCGGTGTCGTTCGCCTGGGCGATCACATCGGCTTCATCTTTAAAGCGGAACAGCGGCGCCAGCGGGCCAAAAGTTTCTTCCTTGGCGACAGCGGCGTTTTTCGGCACGTCGACCAGAATGGTCGGCTCAAAGAAGCTGCCGCCCAGGCCATGGGATTTACCACCAAACACCACTTTTGCGCCTTTGCTGACGGCATCAGCAATGTGCTCTTCAACTTTGGCCACAGCCTTGTTGTCGATCAGCGGGCCAGTGGTGGTGCCTTCTTCCAGACCATTGCCGATTTTCAGCTTGGCCACGGCCACTTTCAGTTTTTCCACGAACGCGTCGTACACACTGTCTTGAATGTACAGGCGGTTAGCGCAAACGCAGGTCTGCCCGTTGTTGCGGTATTTGGAGATGATCGCGCCATCAACGGCGGCATCCAGATCAGCATCGTCAAACACAATAAACGGCGCGTTGCCGCCCAGTTCCAGCGACACTTTCTTGATGTCGTGGGCGCATTCGGCCATCAGCTGACGACCGATTTCGGTCGAGCCAGTGAAGGACAATTTGCGCACGATTGGGTTGCTGGTCAGCTCGCTGCCGATATCGCCAGCGCTGCCGGTCACTACGCTAAACACGCCGTTCGGAATGCCAGCACGCTGGGCCAATTCAGCCAGGGCCAGAGCGGAATACGGGGTTTGGCTGGCAGGCTTGAGCACCATGGTGCAACCAGCGGCCAGGGCCGGACCGGCTTTACGGGTGATCATAGCCGCCGGGAAGTTCCACGGGGTGATGGCAGCGGTTACACCGATAGGCTGCTTGAGCACGATCAGGCGTTTATCCGGCTGATGGCCTGGAATCACGTCGCCATAAATGCGCTTGGCTTCTTCGGCGAACCACTCGATAAAGGAAGCGGCGTAAGCGATTTCGCCCTTGGCTTCGGCCAGCGGCTTGCCCTGCTCGAGGGTCATCAGGCGACCGAGGTCGTCCTGGTTTTCAATCATCAGCTCAAACCAGCGACGCAGCTTGTTGGAACGCTCTTTCGCGGTCAGCGCGCGCCAGGCCGGCAGGGCCTTGTCGGCGGCTTCGATGGCGCGCTTGGTTTCAGCAGCGCCCATCTTCGGCACGGTACCGAGAATCTCATTGGTGGCCGGGTTATTGACCTTGATGGTCTGGCCACTGTCTGCGTCCACCCAGGCGCCGTCGATAAAGGCTTGCTGGCGAAACAATTGAGCGTCTTTGAGTTGCATAGCCGACTCCTTTAGCCCGCCACCACGGCGACAGGCAAAATTGTTGTAAGCCGCCGCAGCGGTTTTACGCTGCAGCGAAGAATAGTGGATGAAACGTAGAACGGATTGAGCGCTGATGACGGGCTTTTGGAACAGTTACGGATCGTTGGGTTCGGTCTGTGACTGCGAGCGTCGCGGGCGTTTGAAATCTCAAACGAATCCTAGGGAGATCACCACTAAAGGGCAATAGGATGTTCGAAAAAATGTACGAAAAACCTGAAAAGGTGGTGGTTTTCTGATCAATCGAGGGCAGGGATTAGTACTTTCGTTTGATAAAGCGAACAAAACGCCCGCAATGGACGCCTGCGGGCGACATGCGTATCATGGCGCCCGCGCTGCACCAGTAGCTCAGCTGGATAGAGTACTGCCCTCCGAAGGCAGGGGTCGTGGGTTCGAATCCCGCCTGGTGCACCAAACAACACGAAAAGCCTCAGGTGAATGCCTGGGGCTTTTTTTTGGTCAGGCATTGGCCATGCGCGGGTCACAGCTCTGCTTGCTAGACGGACGAAGTAACGCCGGATCTGTAGCGGCCGGTCAGCAGCTCAGTGTAAATATCAACGCCGCAAGGGTGACAGCTGCGCATACGCCAGCTCCGCACCCGCTGCTTTGTTCAGCGCCATCGCAAGCCATCCAACAAGCTCACTTAGTTCGCGGGTGCGTTGAACTTGGCCGCGCTTTACCCGACCTAATTATTCCCAGCAAGCCCGCCCCCACCGCCAGGCGAGAGAATTTTGCCCATGCACAGTGCTGTCCCGCGCCTGCTCGTTACGTTGTTGCTGGCGCTCGTATCGTTAGGCGTCGCCGCCACCGAACAATTGCCCGTAGTACGGCCGGCAATAACCTGCGCCGCTCTGCTGGGCACTGACCTCACCGACCTCGCCGGCCCCGGCAGCCATGTGCGCAGTGCTAAAGAAGCCACCGTCAACGGTATCGCCGTATGTGCCGTTGAAGGCGTGCTCGCGCCCGCTATCGGCTTTCGCCTGCAGTTGCCGCTGCACACGTGGACGCAGCGCTATCTGCAGCTGGGTTGTGGCGGCTTTTGTGGCAATGCCGAAAGCGGCGCGTTTGTTGTCGATGGTTGCGCGCCATTGAGCGAAGGAGAGTTCGCTACCGCCACCACCGACATGGGCCATCAAACCTCCGGCGGAGCCTTTGGTCTTGATCCGCAGCAGCGGGTGGATTTCGCTTATCGCGGCGTGCACCTTACGGCGCTCGCGGCGAAAAAATTGATCGCGCGTTTTTATCGCCAGGCGCCGGCGTTTTCCTATTTCAGTGGTTGCTCGGACGGCGGCCGCGAAGCGTTGATGGAGGCGCAGCGTTACCCGGAGGAGTTCGACGGCATTCTGGCCGGCGCGCCGTCGTTGATTTTTGTGGTGCAAAACGGCCTGTACCACCCGTGGCAGGCCAGGGCCAATCTCGACGCTAACGGCCAGCCGATTCTATTGGCGGAAAAACTGCCGCTACTGCATAGCGCGGTGCTTAACCAGTGCGACGGTTTGGACGGCCAGGTGGATGGCGTACTCAGCGACCCCAGGCTGTGCACTGTCAATCTTCAGGCGTTGCTGTGCAAGGCTGGGGATGCACCAGCGACGTGCCTGAGCGCCGCTGAAATTGCTGCCGTTCAGCGCTTATACGATGGTCCGCGTGACAGCCATACGGGGGAACGCCTGAGCCTCGGCGGCCCGATGCCGGGCTCTGAATTGGCCTGGGCGGGCCAGTATGTGCCTTACGATGCCCAGCATCCCAGCCGCAGCCAGTTGGTCGCGCAGGAGGCGCTAAGCAGCGTGGTGTTTGAGCCCAATCCGGCGAAGGATTTTCGCCTGGCCGACCTGCGTTTTGAGCGCAGCACGCTGGAGCGTTTGCGCGTCACTCACCCGCTGTACGACGCCAGCAATCCGGACCTGTCGGCCTTCGCCAACGCCGGCAACAAGCTGCTGCTCTGGCACGGCTGGGCCGACCAAAACATCACGCCGCTAAACAGCATTACCTATTACGACGCGCTGCAACGGCAGATGGGCAGCGCGCAAGCGCAGGCGTTTTCGCGTCTGTATATGCTGCCGGGGCTGTACCACTGCGCGGGCGGTGAGGGGTTGGTGCGGGTGGATATGCTGACGCCACTGATGAACTGGGTAGAACGTGGGCAGAGTCCGGATGCCATCGTCACCTCAAACGATAAGGGCGCGAGCCGACCGGTTTTTCCCTATCCGATTTTGGCGACCTATAACGGGCAAGGTGACCCTAAGCAGGCCAGCAGTTATCACCCCGGGGCAGCGTTGGTGAACCCGCCGCCGGTGCCGTGGTTGGGCGAGGATTTGTTTCGCCCGTATAGCCCTAGGGTGCGTTAGCTGCGCGCCGTCTGCCCTCTCGCTGGCCGCCCCAGCCCCTCTCCCGCAAGCGGTCGAGGGTAGCTCCCGTAACGCCGATAGGTCCCCTCGCCCCTCCGGGGAGAGGGCTAGGGTGAGGGGGCCGCTGCGAGCACGATACAAACAAACCGCCTCAATGCTGCGCGCGAAAATCCGCCCACGCCCGTGTGCGTTCACGCAGCACTTTTGCCGGCAGCATCTCCTCGCTAAACAACTTGGCCCGCACGTCTTGTGGCGGGTAAATGTTCGGGTCGTCACTCACGGCCTTGTCGATCAGCGGCAGGGAGGCCTGATTGGCGTTGGCGAAATACAAGGTATTGGTCAGCTCCGCCATGGACGAAGGACGCAGCATAAATTCGATAAATGCTTTGGCCGCTTGCGGGTGCGGGGCGTTGGCGGGCATGGCCATGGAGTCGGCCCAGAGCAGCGTGCCTTCACGGGGAATGCGGTAGATCACCTCGAAATTTTGCTTGGACTCGACCACCTGTGACTGCGCCAAGCTGGCGTCGCCGTTGTAGGTGAGCGCCAGGCAGATATTGCCGTTGGCCAGGTCGGTGCTCAGGGTGCCGTAGCCGATGTAACGCACGTTGGGGCGCAGTTGCTCCAGCAGTTTTTTCGCGGCCTTGAGGTCGGCCGGGGCGTGGCTATACGGTGATTTGCCCAGGTAGTTAAGGGCGATGCTGATCACTTCCTGCGGCGCATCCAGCACGGCAATGCCACAGTCTTTGAGCTTGTTGGCGTACTCGGGTTTAAACAGCAAATCGAGGCTGTCGATGGGCGCATCGGGTATGCGTTTTTGCACCGCTTGCAGGTTCATCGCCAGGCCGGTGGTGCCCCAGGTATAGGGCACGGCGTAGCGGTTGCCGGGGTCGACCTGGGCAAACTTGGCGAGAATTTCTGCATCGATATTGCC
This sequence comes from Pseudomonas sp., assembly GCF_037994325.1. Classification (GTDB taxonomy): domain Bacteria; phylum Pseudomonadota; class Gammaproteobacteria; order Pseudomonadales; family Pseudomonadaceae; genus Aquipseudomonas. The sequence continues at coordinate 10,880 of NZ_JBBNAH010000120.1, read as the reverse complement.
CAGCCCTTTGAGCTGTTGCGGGTCGACCGGTTGCAGCGCTTTGGCTGGCAGCAGGCGGCCGACGATGGTGTTGGTGGGGAACACCACGTCGTAGCCGGTACGCCCGGTGAGCAGTTTGCTTTCCAGAATTTCCAGGCTGTCAAAGGTGTCGTAGTGCACCTTGATGCCGGTTTCGGCTTCGAAATCTTTCAGCGCCTGGGCGCCAACGTAGTCGCCCCAGTTAAAGATGTTCACCACCTTTTCTTCGGCGTGCAGCGGTAACGCCATGCCCACCAGCAACCCCAATGCGATCAGTCTCATGCCTAGCTACCCCGGTTCAGTGGTCTGATTGTTGTGTGAAACGGGCAGTACAAATCTGCAACGCATAGGCCGATCTAACGCCGGCTTGAGCGGTGGTTTACAGCGCTTGCTCGGCCTCCAATTCAGCCCAAATCTCCTCAGCCCATTGCTTGATCAGCAGCGCTTCCTGCCAACGGTCCGACAGCTCCACACCATCGGCGCCGGTAATGGCATACGGCGGCGGCCCCAGCTCGCAGAGGAATACACAGGTGGCGTCATCGGCATTACGTGCCCGCCAGTTGGCCATGCCTTCTTTCCACCAGGTTTTAAACTGCTGCACCCAGGACTGGTGCTGCGGGAAACCGATTTGAATCTGCACCTGCTCCGCCGTGGCGATACGGCCCTGAAAGCATTCGCTGCGCTGGTGAATACGTTGAATAAAACCCTGGTCGCGCGCGCTGATCGGCAGGGGAAATTCACGGTCGACAACAAAATGTGAAAGGTCAGCCGTCAGCTGCAATTCGGGAATTGCATCAAGCACTTCAAGGGTAAAGTACAGGTCGTTGAGGATGCCGTTGCGGTGGGTTTCAAACAGCAAGTCCATGCCCATTTGCCGCGCCTCTTCGCGCCAGCGATTGATCAAGGGAATGGCGCCCGCCACGCTAACCGGCATCACCTGGGCGATGGTGTTGATCTTGACGGCCTGCACCTCACGGGCGAATTCCAGCAGCGGCAGCATCTCGTGGCTTTGCCGGGGAAACAGGTTGACCATACTTTTCAGCCCGTACTTCTCAAACAGCGGCACGGTCTCGCGGTAGTACGGCAGTTCGTCGGTATTGGGGTCCAGGCAGATGCCGGCAAAACCGGCCTCGGCGGCCATGGCGAAGTTCTGTTCATGGCTGCGCTCGGGCAGCGTTGGATGCTTGAGTTCCATGCCCCACAACGATTGAAACACCTCAAGTTTTTGCATGTGGCAGCTCGCTTAAAAAGAGGTCAAAAACGAAGCGGCGTTACCACCACTGATATGCCCGCTTTGCAGCAGCGCCAGGTAGTCCGGCGAGTCCGCCGACGGCCCTTCCATCATTACCACCCGGGAAACCCGAAAGCGGTGGAAGCTTTTTAGCTGCGCCAGGAACGGAATCAGCATGCTGCGCTCATCGCCATACAACTCGCGGTGAAGGGCCGGCAGGCGATACCAAGGCGTGGTCGGTTTGGCGTGGTGGGCGTTGTGAAAACCGAAGTTCAGCACCAGCACGTTAAGCCACGGCCAGCGCCGCGACAGCAGGTTGCTAAAGGTATGGGCTTGCTCATACGTGCGGTCACCTTTGTAAGGCCCCGGTGCTTTGTCGAACAGCGTGGCGGTACCGCCATAGTCATGCTGCGGCGCGTCCATAAAGCGCAGCACAGTCATCATCAGTAGGTAGGCCACCACGTAGAGCAGCGCCGCCAAAGGGAAGAACCACAGCAACGCCGCGAACAGGCTGCCGCGCAGCACAATAAACGCCACATTGCGCGCCCGCTGGCTTTTGCGCTGGGGAATGATAAAGGCGCTAAACACCATGACGCCGTGCATCAGCACGTCGTGGGCGGGGATATAAAACCACTCCAGTGCCTGCACCGTTTTCAGCACCAACGGATGGCGGGCAAACCATTTGTCGTACTCAAACCAGATGATGTCGGCGTTATCCACGTGGTGGCGAAAGTGCTTGAGGCGGATGTCTTCATACGTGCCGTAGCAACTGCCGGTCACCCAAGTCAGCAGCTTGCCGAGAAGGGCGTTGTGCTCGTTGGTTTTAAACACGGTGTTGTGCGCGCACTCATGCAGCAGATAACCGGCGATGATCATCGCGTGGGCCAGCCACAGCATGGCCAGCAGGTTGACCGCCAGGTGCGGGCTGAATAAACCGGCAATGCCTAAGCCATAACCGGCCAACGCATACACCAGCGCCAAGCCGTGATAGACCGCCCCGCGTGTTTCCTTGAACAGCTGTAGCACCGCCCTCTCCTTCACCTTGCCCGATTGGCTAGGGCGCAGAGTGGCAAAAAGCGCGGGCCGGGGGATATCAATAAAAGAGCATGCCTGATATGACTAACACGCATACCAGAAGCGAGCTGCGCCATGTCCCGTTTTCCCTCCCTTGATGCGTTGCGCACCTTTGTATTGGCGGCCACCTACCTTAACGTCAGCCGCACCGCCGAAGCGCTGTGCCTGACCCAGTCGGCCGTCAGTCGCCAACTCAAACAGTTGGAAGAACAGCTCGGTGTGCAGCTGTTTCATCGCACCAACCGCGGCCTGGCGCTCACCGACAACGGCCAGCGCTACCTGCAGCAAATCGAAAAACCCATGCAGCAGATTCAGCGCGCTACCGCTGAGCTACTGCCCTGCGCGAGCATACTGAGCTTGCTGGTGGATGGCGCCTTCGCCCATACCTGGCTGGTCAAACGCTTGCCGCAGTTTCGTGCGCAGTACCCGGATATTGAACTGGAGCTCAAGCTTGGCCCGTCCATGTTTTCCCTGACCGGCAGCCAGCTCGGCACCAGCGCCGATGTACAGATTATTTTCGGCACGCCGCCGTGGCCGGGGTTCCACGCTCAGCCTTTGCTGCGCATGCAAGAATTTCCGGTGTGCAGCCCGGCCCTGCTCAACGGCAGCACGCCACTGCAAAGCCCGGCCGATCTGCCCAACCACACCCTTATCCACGAAGGTGATCGCAGCACCTGGCGGCGCTGGCTAGCCAGTGCCGACGCTCTCGCCTGTGAAAGCAACAAGGCCACCACCGCCCACGACTCCCTCACCTGCCTAACCATGGCCATTGATGGCCAGGGCATCGCTATTGGCGACCCACTGACGTGCGCCGATTACCTGGCCGCCGGCCTGCTGGTCAAGCCGTTCGAGCATAGCGTGCTGCTGGCCGAAACCTTCTGCCTGGTAGTCGCCGACAGCCAGCGCAACAGCAGCGAGCAAGTGTTCTGCCACTGGCTACAGGGCCTGTTCGAACCGCTAAGCTGAGCAGTGCCCGGCATCAGGGATACAACGATACGGGACGGCGGATTTTTTTAACTTTCTAGGCCAAGTGCGATCCACAAATAACAAGCGACCATGGCGCGAGGACCTCGCCTGCATTCGGTCGCCTAGCGAAAAAAACGTACTGGCACAGGTCGCCAGCTTGGCGTTTTCAAGCTTTAGTTTCAGCTGTTATTTGTATTTTGGAGGCTCATGGAATGACAGCCGCGCAACTTGCCAACCTCATCTCGCTGAGGCCACAAGGGGTATCTGACTCCAGCTACATAGACCGCGTTCTCAAGGCCCTGCGCACGCATCTGGGCCTGGACGTAGCGTTTGTGGCGCAGTTCCGCGCGGACGACCGTGTATTTACCCACGTCGACGCCGACGGCCAAGCACCGATTAATCCTGGCGATACCCTGTCCCACGACGCCGGGTACTGCCAGCGGGTAGTCGATGGCCTGCTGCCGGAACTGATTGCCGACACGTCACTGTGCCCACTGGCCATGGAGCTGCCGGAGACCACGGCACTGCCCATCGGCGCGCATCTGAGCGTACCTATTTTGCTCAGCGATGGCCGTCTCTACGGCACCCTGTGTTGCTTCGGCTACGAGGCCGACCCGACCCTGGGCGAGCGCGATATTCAAATGATGCGGGTATTTGCCGACCTGGTTGGCGGGCAGCTCGACAGCGAACTCAACCGGGTGCGCGACCGCGTGCAAAAGCATCGGCGCATCTCAGCGATTCTCGCCAGCGATCAACCGAGCATCGTCTTCCAACCGATTCTGGCCGTGCAAACCCTGGAACTGTGCGGCTGGGAATGCCTGGCGCGTTTCAACACCCAACCGCCGCGCACACCCGATTTGTGGTTTCGTGAAGCAGCAGAAGCGGGGCTGGGCGTAGACCTGGAACTGCGCGCCATCGAGCACGCCATCAGCGCCCTTGCCGCGCTGCCCGAGCACACCTACCTGGCGCTCAATTGCTCACCACAACTGGTCTACAGCGGGCGCCTGAACCCCATATTGGAACACCTTCCAGCCAGGCGCCTGGTACTGGAAATTACCGAACACGCCGCCGTGGCCGACTACAAACGTCTCGAACAAGCCCTGGCACCCTTGCGCCAACGTGGTGTGCGCCTGTCCATCGACGACACCGGCGCCGGCTACGCCAGCATGCGCCACATCCTTGAACTGAGCCCGGACGTCATCAAGCTCGACATGAGCATCACCCAAGGCATCGACCACGACTTCAAACGCCGAGCGCTGGCCTCGTCATTGATCGCCTTTGCCCGGGAAACCGGCAGCAGTGTGGTGGCCGAAGGTGTGGAGACCGAACAGGAACTGGAAACCCTGCAGGCGTTGGGTGTGCACAAGGTTCAAGGGTATTTACTGGGTCGCCCGCAGCCATTGGCAGATGCGCTGGTGGCGGCGCGCAAGAAGCTGCGGTAAACCACATTGGCTAGCACGGCACCTTGATGTTGGGCGTCGCCGTCGGATCACCCCTACCTACGCTCGGCTTCGTAGCGGCCGGTGCGACGCGCTCTACACGGTAGTGCCCACGTCCCGAGTCGCGAGCGTCGAAACTGCCAGCGCCGTGCATTACCTCCCAGCCTTTACAGGCCAACGCAATGTGATAGGGGATGGGATTAGGCCCGGAGCTGTACGCAGTAATGGTGCGACGCGTTAGATGCAGCGCCTCAGCAGCACCGGTCAGCGACAACCCATGCCGCCGCATCCACTCCTTGAATGCACCTTTGGGCATGGCTTGCCCTGCTTGCTCCAACGCCAGCCGGTCCAGCGTAGTGGCTGCCAGCTCGATGTCGCCGGGCCAGGCCAGATCAAAACCCCACTCGCCAACCTGCACTTGTTCAAATAGCGCGGCGTCCTCCAGCGGCGCCAGGGCCGGGAAAGTCGCGATGTGCTCTGCCAGACTCACCGTATGGCTGGCGCCGTCACTCCAGGTAACGCGCAGTTGTTTACCTGAGGCCGGCTCGACGGCGGCAATACGCAGCTTGTTGTTCATGATTGAAAGCTACGGTCTTGCTCGCGCCCTTTCTGCTTTCCTGCAACGCAACCCAAAAGAACTTTCCATTCCAACTTACAGAAAAATAGCTTTTCCTCGCTGCATCCAGTTCCCACCCACCGTGTAGTACCTCCAGCGCCGCCCATAAAAAATGCCCGGTATCTTGCGATACAGGGCATTTTTAATAAGCCGCATCAGGTGTGGCTAGCGGCTCACTAGGTCGGTCGAAGACCCTACTTCAGGCGCTATGCATCTGCTTTGGATCGTTTTCAACCAACCAGGTACTTAGCGCCAGGTTAATACGCTGCTGCCAATCGCCGCCGGCCGCACGAAAGGCCTTGAGCACCTCGGGGTCGAGTTGCAGTTGAACGTCTTCATGACGTTGCGCAGGTTCGCTCAAGCGCGCGCGAGCAGCTGCCGCCGCGGCTTTGGGGTCGCCGAATAGCTCTTCGAGCAGCTCGTCGGTGCTTTGTAGTTCTGTCATGGGTTTCCCTCTACGAACCGCCGTGCCCGGTCGGGTCGCTTCATATCGTCTATCCACAAGCTGGGTCCAGAATTCAGTTCACGGGACTGGGACTGCCGCATTGTGCCGGGAGTTCAAGCTGACCGACCGGTCGCAGCGCACAAACGTGAAGTACGTAGGGTGAACCTATGCACTAAGTACGGTTTTCAGCATATCCATCAGCGCTTGCGGCCCGTAGGGCTTGCTCAGCAGGTGGATGTCGGGCGTGAGCTGGTGGTTGCGCGAGATGATGTCGCGGGTGTGGCCGGAGGTGAAAAGCACCGGTACGGCCGGTTTCTGCTGCTTGGCCCAGACGGCTAGGTCTGCGCTTTTAACCGTGCCGGGCATCACCACATCGGTAAAGATCAGGTCGACCTGGGCGCCGCTTTGCAGCACATCCATGGCCGCGTCACCGTTGGCGGCCAAGAGCACGCTGTAGCCCAGTTGTTGCAGCAATTCGTCGACCGTGCAACGCACGTCCGGGTTGTCTTCAACCACCAGAATGGTCTCGCCGCCCGCACTGGGTTCGTCGCCTGCCTGAGCCGCAGGCGGAACGGTTTCGGCCGCGCTGCTGCGCGGAAAGTACAGGTTGACCGTGGTGCCTGCGCCCACTTCGCTGACCATATCGATATGGCCACCGCTCTGTTTAACAAAACCAAACACCATGCTCAGGCCAAGGCCGGTGCCATGGCCGCTGGGTTTAGTCGAGAAGAATGGCTCAAATGCATGACCAAGCACCTCGGCGCTCATGCCGCTGCCGCTGTCGGCGATAGACAAATGCACGTAATCGCCAGGGGCGATTTCTTTGCCCTCACAGAAGGCGTCATCCAGCGCTACGTTGTCGGCATAGATGCGCAGCGTGCCTTCGCCGAGCATCGCATCGCGGGCATTGAGGGCCAGGTTGAGCAGGGCATTTTCCAACTGGTTGCGGTCCAGGTGCACGCTGCATGGGTCAGCGGTTAATTGCAGGTCAACCTGGATCATTTCTCCCAACGCCCGCTGCAGCAAATCGCCAAGGCCGTCGTACAGGCTACGCAAGCTGTACACCGCCGGTGATAGCGGCTGCTGACGGGCAAAGGCCAGTAGCTGCGACGACAGCTTGGCACCGCGCTCCACTGCGGCCAGGGCTGAATTCAGACGCCGCTGCACGTTGGCGTTGTCCGGCTCCTGGCGGGCCAGCAGATGCAGATTGGCGGCGATCACTTGCAACAAGTTGTTGAAGTCGTGAGCCACGCCGCCGGTTAGGCCGCCAATGGCTTCCAGCTTTTGCGCTTGGCGCAGACGGGCTTCGGCTTCGGAACGTGCCAGCACCTCGGCCTCGACCCGCTGCTCCAAGGTACGCGTCAGGTGCAGCAGCGACTCTTCAGCCACCTTGCGTTCATGAATATCGAAAATCAGCCCGGGGAAGCGCAGCGGCTTGCCATCGCTGTCGAACTCACAGCGGCCGCTGGCCTGCACCCAGGTGTACTCGCCGTCAGCACGCCGAATACGGTACTCGGCGTTATACGGGCCGCCCTGCTCCAGGGTGTATTGCACCATGCGCAAAACACGGGGGAAGTCGTCAGGGTGAATAACCGCATTGGCGTCCGCAATGGGCAGATCGTCGAGCGGTTGCTCCAGCGGGTAGGAGAAGGTACGGGCAAAACGCTCGTCGCCAGAAAGCTGGTCGTTGGCCACATCCCACACAAACGAGCCCAACAATGCACCGGCATTCAGCGCCAGTTGCAGGCGCTCATCAGCGGCGTGGAAATCGGCCTCCGCCTGTTCGCGCTGGCGCTCGGAAACCACATGGCTGGTGGTTTCCATCACAATGGCAATAACCCCCGCCGGCTTGCCGCTGTCGTCACTGACGGGGCTATAGGAGAGGTCTAACCACACCTCTTCCGGCTTGCCATTGCGCAACAAAATCAGATCTTTCTTTTTATAAACCAGGGTGCCGCCGCCCAGGCAGACAGTCATGATATTGCGGTTGAAGTCCGCCACTTCTGGCCAGCCCAGCTCTACCGGCGTACCCAGCAGATAAGGATGGCGACCACCGGCAAACTCGGCGTAGGCATCGTTATAAATCATGTAGCCGGGGTGGTCCCAAAGCATCACCAGCGGCACCGGCGAGGCCAGCAACATCTGCACATTGGTGCACAAGCTGTTCGACCAAGTATCGATGGCGCCCAAGGCGGTGCTCGACCAGTCGAACGCGCGTATGCGCTGGGCCATCTCGCCGCCCCAGCCTGCGCAGGCATGGCTGTTCAACAGAAAAGACATCGTCCTACCCCACCTCGAAAATCCTTAGCCACTGACCGCTGCGGATTTTGAGCGCGACTACAACAGAAAATTCACTGCGTTTTACTGCCCGGCTTGCAAGGTGACCTTGGCGTCCACCTTGCCCGTATCGGCGCGGTCCAGGTTCACCTCACTGAGGCGCACGCCCTGGCGCTGCAACTCGCTGAGCCACAGCAGCATCGGCTCGAACGGCGCCTTGGCCAGGGAGATCAGCAGGCCGCTGCTGCCGTCATTGTCCATACGCTCCAGGGTCAAACCACGCTGCTGGGCACTGCTGGTGACCAGGCCTTGCAACTGCTCCGGGGCTAGCACCGTTTTGGCCGCGCCGAGCTGCCGCGCCTTGCCCGCGTTTTCCTGGATATAGGTATAGAGCACCTGCTGGTTCTGGTAGTAACTGCGCGCGCGGTCCACACGCTGGAGGATCGGCTGCCAAACCATCACATAACCCAGCACCAGCAGCAGAAAGCCGCCGAGCAACAACAACGCCACGCGCTCACGGCTGGGCAAATGCTGCCAACGTTGCGCCAGCGGTGATTGGCGCAGTTGAGCCAGGGCCTGTTCTTTCCATAGATTCAACGCGCTCACGCACCACCTCCCAACACCACACGGGCCGTAATGCCTTGTTCTTCACGGCTGGCCGAACCCAACTGCACCTTCAAACCTCCCTCCACCAAACGCTGGCGCAGTTGCTCCAGCTCGGCGAAATCCTTGGCGCGAATTTGCAGGGCCAGGTCGCCACGGATCTGGCTGTAATCCACCTGCACCACGGTAAGCGGCGATTTGGCTTCGGCGATAGCGCCTGAAGCCAACTCCAACATACTGAGAAAGCCGCCTTCGCTTTGCTGGCCCTGACTCAGGTGCTCCGCGAACTGCGCCTTGAGGTTGACGATGCGTTGGTCAGCGGGAAACAGCTCTTTGTACAGCGCCACGCTGGCGGCATTAAACGCATCGCCACGGCGCTCCAGCTGCCAGGCCTGCACCAGGCAAAAGCCGAGGTAGCAGACCACCCACAGCCCCAGCACAGCGGCAAACGGGCGCCAGACTGTCCAGGCCTTGTTGTCGCTACGCGGGGCAAATTCGCCCTGGGCCAAGTCAACCGCTTTGGCCCGACCCTGGGCCAACAGCTGATAGGGCTCATCGCTAACCGCCGGCTGCACCAGCGTGCCGCAGAAGTTACGAAACTGCGGCCAGCGCTCGGCGGCAATGGCCAAACGCGCTTCCAATTCACCGCCGAGCAACACGCGCTCGTCCAACACCAACGCCTGCTCGCCATCGCGCGGCAGCAAGTCAGCGTCCAAATGGATGGCGACGACGGTCAGGCCATATTCCTGCAGTTCATCCACCCAACCACTGAGCAATGCGCGGCGCAGGGCGAACACCCGGTAACGGCCGTCAGCGGTCAGCTCGCCGAGGGCCAGGTGAAACAGCTCGACGTCCTCGGCCAGCAGCTCTTCCACGGCATAGGGCAAGGCCTGGCGCATCCAGCGCGCCTTTTGCGTCGGCAGGCTGATCAAAAACGAGCTGGCCACTTCCATCGGCAACACCAACGCCACCGGCCGCCCTTGCAAGGCAGCCGCGCATTCACCGGCTCCCAGCCACTGGCCTTCACCGTTAGCGGGTTGCCAATACAACAGGCCCTGTTCGCCCAGTTCGCTGCCGCAGGTGGGCGGCAAGAAAAGGCAGTCCATGGTCATTCTCCCGGTCTCTCGGCCACCTGGCTTAAATAGCCTGGTTGGCCTGTGTCTCGGCGCAGCACGCGCACCACGCCCTTGGGGTCGCGTTGCAGGGTGCTGAGCAATACCTGGCGACGGTCGCCCAGGCGCACTTCACTGCGCACTTGGTAATAGGCGCTGCCCACCCCCAAGCCGCTGGCCGTTACCCCGGTGCCGGCCAGTGCCGGCTGGTCGAGGAAACTGCGGATTTCTTTGTAGCCTTCGCGGCCACGGCCGGCGAGCAAACTCTGCGCCGAGGCCGGATCCAGGCTGTCGCCCAGGCAGGACAAGACCATGGCACTGGCGGTATTCACATTCAGCGCCACCTTGCCCGGCAGCACAGCTACGTAGGGCAGCAAGCGGCGGTAATCCTGCTCGGTCATGCCCAGCAGCAGGCGCAGTTCGGAGATGTCCTGCATCTCGTGGCCGGCGGTGCGATACGGCGGTTGCATCAGCAGGTATTGGTTGTCTTCGGCGCCATATTCGCCGGTGGGCTCCTGGTCTTTATCGAGCCAATCCACCAGCCGTTCGGCATAGGGCTTTTCAATTTTCAGGCGCAGCAGCAGGCGCTTGAAACGCTTCACCGCTTGCTCATTAGGGCGCTCGTCGAGCACCAGGCTATTGAGGTTAAAACGCCCGGCCAGGTCTTCGATGGACACGCCAATTTCGCCACCATCAATGGGGAACACCGGCAGCGGCTTGGCCCAGGCTTCCAGCGGATGATCGATGGTGGCGCGCGGGTCGACGCCAGGCGCCTTGAGGTCACGCAGCAACACCGCCTGCCCCAGCGCTTCGCCGCCCACGGCGTACTGCCAGGCCTGGCTGACCAGCAACTGGTTGCCGGCATTGCGGATCGACAGTTGTTGCCGTGCGATCAACCCGGCGCACACCAGGGTAACGATGGTCACCACCAGCAATACGGTAATCAGAGCCACGCCGCGCTGCGCCTTCACAGGGTGGCTCCCGTGTCGCTCGCCGGCGCTTTGCCATCGCCGCTTTTCTCCCCAGCGGCCTTGTCGCTGCCGTCCTTCTCGCCCGAGTTTTTGCCATCCGGATTAGCCCCGTTCTCGCTGGCCTCCGC
>NZ_JBBNAH010000119.1:0-2860 GCF_037994325.1 Pseudomonas sp. | reverse complement strand
GCGTCGACTTCGATCACCACACCGCCATCAAGCCTCCAAATTCCCCGCCGGCCCAAAGAACTCGTAATAACGCTGCCCGTCCGGCACCCCCAACCCACGCAAGCTGCGGTTCACATGGGCCATAAAGGGTTGCGGGCCAAGGAAGTAAGCATCCATATCCCGTCCTTCTGGCAGCCACTGCGCCAAGCGCTCCTCGGTCAGAAAACCCGCTTCAACGTGCTGGTCTTCCTCGCGCGGCTCGCTGTAGCAGTAGAAGCGTTTGAGCTGTGGATGCGCCTGCGCTTTGCATTCCAACCAGTCGCGAAACGCATGCACACCGCCGTGCCGGGCGCAGTGGATAAAGTGGATGTCGCGCCCCGTAGTCAGCGCTTGTTCCAGCATCGCCAACGCCGGGGTAATGCCCACCCCGGCGGTAATCAACGCCAGTGGTTTTTCGGAAGGTCGCAGGGTAAACGCACCCGCCGGCGGGAATAGTTCCAGGGTGTCGCCCACTTGCAGCTGCTCATGCAGATAACCCGACACCCGCCCGCCTTTTTCGCGTTTTACGCTAATGCGGTATTCCCGGCCGTTTGGCGCAGCCGATAGTGAGTAGTTGCGGCGCAGGTCATCGCCGTCGATGGTCAGGCGCAGGCCAATATACTGGCCGGGCGCAAACCCCATCAGCGCACCACCATCTGCCGGCACAAAGTAGAACGAGGTGATTTCCTCGCTTTCGACCATTTTGCGTGCCAGGCGGAATTGCCGGCCACCGCGCCAGCCGCCTTCGGCCTGCTCGCTCTCGCTGTACATGGTCTCCTCGATGCCCATCAGCAAATTGGCCAATTGCTGGTAGGCAGCGCCCCAAGCGTCTATCACTTCATCGGTGGCCACTTCAGCGCCCAGCACCTCACGGATGGCTTGCAGCAAGCAGCTGCCGACGATGGGGTAATGCTCCGGCAGAATTTGCAGGGCCACATGTTTGTTAACGATCTGCCCCACCAACGGGCCGAGGGTTTCCAGGCGGTCGATAAATTTGGCGTACATCAGCACCGCATTGGCCAGCGCCCGGGCCTGGGCGCCGCTGGCTTGGTGGGTCTGGTTGAACAGTGGGCGCACCTGCGGGTAGTCGCGCAGCATGGTGTCGTAAAAGTGCGAAGTCAGCGCTTCGCCGCCGGACTCCAGCAAGGGCACGGTGGCTTTGATCAGAGCGGTCTGCGGGGCTGTGAGCATGTGTTCTCTCCTGGATCGTGATAGGGTTTTCCTACCTGGACATTCCAGATTTCATGCCAACTATTTTATTGTTTATTTTCAATAACTTAATATTTTTAAGAGTCATCAAGACACAGGTCATGATGACCAAAAGAGTGTCGAAATGACTGCAAACTCATTGCTGCGTGCCTTTCTTCCCTTGGTCGCCGATTTATCTCGCGAGCTGCCCGAAGGCGAGCGTTACCGGCGCCTGCTGGACGCGTTGCGCGACCTATTACCTTGTGACGCCACTGCGCTGCTGCGCCTGGAAGGCGAGCAATTGGTGCCACTGGCCGTGCATGGTTTAAGCGCCGACACCCTCGGCCGACGCTTTAAAGTGGCCGAACACCCACGCCTCAAAGCCCTATTGGAAAACCGCGAGCCCACCCATTTCGCCGCTGACAGCGATTTACCTGACCCTTACGACGGCCTGGTCGATGGCGTGCACGGCCACTTAGAAGTGCACGATTGCATGGGCTGCTCGCTGTACCTCGACGACCGCCCCTGGGGCGTATTGACCCTCGACGCGCTGGATGCCGAATGCTTTAGCTCCGCCGACTTAACTACCCTCGCCGCCTTCTCCAGCTTGGCGGCAGCCACGGTAAAAGCCGGCGAACGCATTAGCAGCCTGGCCCGTGACGCCCACGACCAACACCAGCTCGCTGAAGTTTACAAACAGGCCGCTGGCCAAGCGCAAGCCAAGGAAATGATCGGCCAGAGCGCCGCGCACAAACGCCTAGTGGAAGAAATCGCCGTAGTCGGCAACAGCGAACTCAGCGTGTTGATCAGCGGCGAAACCGGCGTCGGCAAAGAGTTGGTAGCCCAGGCCATCCACGCCCAATCACCACGGGCCAAGGCGCCCATGATCAGCCTGAACTGCGCCGCACTGCCGGAAACCTTGGTGGAGAGCGAACTGTTTGGCCATGTGCGTGGGGCATTTTCCGGTGCGGTGAATGAGCGGCGCGGCAAGTTTGAATTGGCCGATGGCGGCACGCTGTTTCTCGATGAATTAGGCGAGCTACCGCTGCCGGTGCAGGCCAAGTTGCTGCGGGTGCTGCAAAGCGGGCAGCTGCAACGGGTGGGTTCGGACACAGAACACCACGTTAATGTGCGCGTACTGGCCGCCACCAACCGCGACCTGGCCGAAGAGGTGCGCGCCGGGCGCTTTCGTGCCGACCTCTATCACCGCTTAAGTGTTTATCCGCTGCGCGTACCACCACTGCGAGAGCGCGGCCGCGATGTATTGCTGCTGGCTGGCTATTTTCTCGAAGACAACCGCCCACGCCTGGGCCTGCGCAGCCTGCGTTTGGCCGCCGATGCCCAAGCAGCCCTGCTCGCCTACGACTGGCCGGGCAATGTACGCGAACTCGAACACCTGATCGGCCGCGCCTCGCTTAAAGCACTGGCCGCGTGCAGCGAACGGCCAAGGATTCTCAGCCTGCATGCGCTTGATTTGGCGTTGCCGGATAGCCAGGCGGTGGTCAGCAACGAGACGTTTGCGATTGCGCAAGTTGAAGGCTCAATCGGCGATTTGCGTGAGCATCTGGATAACTACCAACGCCAATTGATCAGTGCCTGCCTGGAACGCCACGCCGGCAACTGGGCCAGTGCCGCACGGGAGCTGGGCTTGGAC
>NZ_JBBNAH010000118.1:0-1123 GCF_037994325.1 Pseudomonas sp. | reverse complement strand
AGCCAAGACATGCCAATCAGCAGGTTGTCGTTGCCATTACTTCCAGGGCGTGACGCATAGGTGCCATAGCCGAGCTTGGCCTTGTTGCTTTCCCAGTCCGCATCGCTCACCAGGCGCTCGTGAAGATACATCAGCGTCCAGACGTCCCAAGCTTGCCCAGGATTAGCCTTCATCTCGGCCCAGTAGTGCGACCATTGGGTATAAAACGCCATGCGTTCACCGTTTTGAACGGCATACGCGGTGTCCGACCAAAGGCGTTTGTAGACACCCTCAACAGGGTCTGCCTCGGCGCGGCCAGCCTTAATCAGATCGAAGGCGGAACGGTACTTTACCCGCTGAGGCGATTGATCCGCGCCATACTCATTAAAGATTCGCCAGTTTTTCTGCAGCGGGAAAATCTGATTGGACACCTCGTCAGAGAGGTCGCCGTACACTTTCAGACGTGATTCCTGCAGATTATGTCCCAGCTCATGGCTTTCACCCCAACCGCGAGGACTCAGCCCCCAGGTCTGGTCGTAAGGATTGCCGCCGCAACCAATACCACAACGAGCACGCGCGTCGACGTTAATGTGTTGGGTCCCTGGCATTCTGTGCAGCGTCTCGCTTGTGCAGTCCCACCCGAGCGCTTGACACGTTTGAAGAATGGCCGGGCTCAGCGACCGCCCCGGCATGGCAAAGCCGGCCAAACTGTAGGCCCCGCGGACAAACAAGTCGTCGAACTCGTTAATAAACTTCTGGATACCATCCTTCAGCACTTCGTCCATCAGACTGACCTTGGCGTGGACTTCCACCGAACCACCACGTATCTCCATCCAGTCGGAGTTACCCATACTCCAGACCTGAGTGAAATCAGCAATGGCCTGGCTATTGTCTTCCCCCCAACGGATATCGAGGAACGGATGCTGTGCCACGCCGACTACTTTGACAGTGACCTTTTGCCCCGGCTTCGCGCCGCTGTAGTGCAGTTGCAGTGGACCACCGTACGGGGTTACGAGAGCCAAAGGCATTCCCGGCTGAAGACGGATTGCAGGGCTTTTCAGGTAGTAAGGCCGATCATATCCGTTGGTTTCCCACAGTCGCGTCGACCCAGGCCATTGGGTATTGAAGCCAACCTGCAATGAGG
>NZ_JBBNAH010000117.1:0-12991 GCF_037994325.1 Pseudomonas sp. | reverse complement strand
CTCCTTAAACAGCGCGCCGTCAGGCAACGGCCATGTTGGTGTATCGGCTTTTGTTTTTTTGGCTGTAGGTGCATTCGCAAATTGAGTTCAGACCATGCCAGCGCATTTCTCTGAGTTTTTTACTGGCTGACGTCAAAAGCAGCACAGCGTTGCCGATAAAAATCCTCAGCAAGCGGCATAAATATCCGTTCAATATTTTGATCGCTCGCGTGCATAATTCTTGCCTGCCAATCAGCGCGGCCCTGACCAGGCCCGTATTTACTGATCTGCAAGCAGGTATCGGCGCTAGCCGTGCACAACCCCCAGGCAACACATAAGCACAGGAGTGCGCCGATTTAAGTCCTGTATTACGACGCTCTCAAAGGAAAAACCCATGCTTAACCGTCTCTCTATCCAGTGGAAAATCACGCTGCTCGCCGGCCTCTGTTTGCTGGTAATTGTCACGCTGTTGGTTGGTACCTCGCTGTACCAATCGAAAAGCACCGCCAATGTGGTTAAGGCATCCAGCACCAGCATGCTGGAAGAGGCGGCGCAAAAACGCATGGCAGCGCGCGGCGAAACCCAGTCGCTGCGCATTCAGCGCTATTTCATGGACGCTTACGGCTACGGCGCTGGCTTCACCCGCCAAGTGAAAATGCTTCTGGCCCAGGCAAAAAACCACACCCTGGACCCCGGCGCCGTGCGCAGCGATTTATCCGAACAGATGCACACCGCCCTGCAAGGCAATCCCAACCTGTTAGGCCTGTATGTGGTGTTTTTGCCCAACGGCCTGGATGGTCAGGATGCGCAGTTCGTTGGCCAGGATGCGCTGGGCAGCAACGATACCGGCCGCTTTGCGCAGTACTGGTCACAATCGTCTAGTGGCGCGCTGGAATCGGAAGCCATGAAGGAAGAGTTACTCAACGACACCAGCATGATGAGCAACGGCACGCCTTACAACTCCTGGCTCACCTGCCCAATCGAGGGCAAAAAGACCTGCGTGCTCGACCCCTATATCGATGAAGTCGACAAAGTAAAAACCCTGATGACCAGCATCGCCTTCCCCGTGGAAGTGGATGGCAACGTGGTTGGCGTAGTCGGCGTGGATATCAGCCTGAGCAGCCTGCAAGAAATCAGCAACAAGGCCAACAAAGAGCTGTACGACGGCCAAGGCCACGTCAGCATTATCAGCCCGCTGGGCCTGTTCGCCGGGCATAGCCGCGACGCCACGCTATTGGGTAAACCGCTAAGCGCAGGCTTTGGCGAACACGGCAACGAGCTCACCCGCCTGACCGCCAGCGCCCAATCGCAGGTGATGCACGAAGGCGACATGCTGCAAGTGCTGGAGCCCCTGCAACCGATCCCCGAATCAAAACCTTGGAGCGTGCTGATTGAAGTACCGCAAAAGGTACTTACCGTTCCGGCGAAAAAACTCGAAGCCGAACTCGACAGCCGCCGCACCAGCGACAGCGCCTTGGCCTTGGTCGGCGGCCTGGTGGCGGTAATCCTGGGCCTGCTGCTGATGTGGTTGACCGCCCGTGGCGTGACCCGGCCGATTCTTGGCGTGGCAGCCATGCTGCAGAACATCGCCAGCGGTGAAGGCGATCTGACCCGTCGCCTCGACTACGCCAAGCGCGACGAACTCGGCGAACTGGCCGGCTGGTTCAACCGCTTTCTCGACAAGCTGCAACCGATCATTAGCGACGTAAAAAACTCGGTGCAGGACGCCCGCGGCACCGCCGACCAATCCTCCGCCATTGCCCGCCAGACCAGCTCCGGCATGCAGCAGCAATTTCGCGAAGTGGATCAGGTAGCCACTGCCTTTCAGGAAATGAGCGCCACCGCCCAGGACGTCGCCCATAACGCCGCCCAGGCCGCCGATGCCGCGCGCAGTGCCGACGACGCCACCCGCGAAGGCCTCGGTGTAATCGACAAAACCACCAGCGCCATCGAACTGTTGGCCAACGAAATGAACGTGGCCATGGAAGAAGTTGAAGGCCTGGCCAGCAGCAGCCAGCAGATTGGCTCGGTGCTGGAAGTGATCCGCTCGATTGCCGAACAGACCAACCTGCTGGCCCTCAATGCCGCCATTGAAGCGGCGCGTGCAGGCGAAGCCGGCCGTGGCTTCGCCGTGGTAGCGGACGAAGTGCGTAACCTGGCCAAACGTACGCAAGACTCGGTGGAAGAAATTCGCCACGTGATCGAAGGCCTGCAAAACGGCACCCGCGAAGTGGTCAGCAGCATGGGCAGCAGCCACCGCCAGGCGCAGGCCAGCGTGCAGCAAGTGGAATTGGCCGTTAGCGCGTTGCAACGCATCAGCAATGCCGTCGGCGTGATCACCGATATGAACCTGCAAATCGCCAGCGCTGCCGAAGAACAAAGCTCGGTTGCCGAAGAGATCAACCGCAACGTCGCCTCGATTCGCGACGTAACTGAATCGATTTCGGCCCAGGCCGATGAATCGGCGCAAGTCAGTCAAACGCTAAACCGCTTGGCCAACCACCAGCAGGCATTGATGGATCAGTTCAAGGTTTGATCACCGCACCCGCGGGCTCTGCGTAGGGTGTGCTGCGCGCACCACGTGATCATGGCGTGTTCGCCGCAGTGCGCTCACCCTACGGGCCTGCCCTCTTGCCGTGAAGGAAAGCGCCCGCTAGCCTGCGTCGAGTTTTTTACCTCGCCAAGGATTAGCAGATGCTCAACTACGCCATCGTCGCCGGCTCCAGCCGTAACAACAGCCAGTCGGCCAAGGTCGCCCATTTTCTTCAGCAGCGTTTGATCGAGTTAAACCTGACCTCAGCTGCCAACAGCCACGTCATCGACCTGGGCACCGGCCCGCTGCCGCTATGGCCCGCTGAAGACACCGGCCCATGGGCGCAATACGCCGAGCAGTTGAAAGCCGCCGATGCGGTTATCGTGGTGGTGCCGGAGTGGAACGGCATGGCTTGCCCGGCGATCAAGAACTTCTTTATCTACACCAGCAAAGCTGAGCTGGCGCACAAGCCGGGGCTATTGGTGGGCGTTTCGGCGGCCGTGGGTGGCCCGTATGTGATCAGCGAAATGCGTGCTTCCAGCTACAAAAATTGCCGGGTTAACTACCTGCCGGAACACATCCTGGTGCGTCACTGCAACGGCGTGCTGAACGGCGCAGAAGCCGCCAGCGAAGACGACCAACGTCTGCGTGCGCGGATCGATTACACGCTGGATATTTTGGCCAAGTACGCCGAGGCGTTGAAGCCGGTGCGTGAGCTGATCGACATGAGCAATCCGGGGTTTGCCAACGGCATGTAAGCTGCCCATCGCACAAACTCCCGTCGTTCCCGCGCAGGCGGGAACCCAGAATGTTGGCTAGTGCGATCTATCGAGTACGACGCTGAGTTCTGGATTCCCGCCTACGCGGGAATGACGGAGGTTAGGGATTTGGCAATTTAATGCTGACCCGCAGCCCACCCAGCGGACTATCCAGCATCTCAATCTGCCCACCCCAGGCATCGACAATATCGCGCACGATGCCCAAGCCCAGGCCATGGCCTTGCACCTGTTCGTCTAACCGCGTGCCCCGCTCCAATACTTCTTCGCGACGAACCTCGTCGATACCCGGCCCGTCATCGTCCACCCACAGCACAAACCCCGCGCCCTCTTGTTGAATGCTTAGGCGCACCTGTGTGTCCGCCCATTTGCAGGCGTTGTCCAGCAGGTTGCCGAGCATTTCCAGCAGGTCTTCGCGGTCCCAGGGCAAGCGTAAACCGGGCGCTGCCTGCCAGGTCAGTTCCAGCCCGCGGTTATGAATCATGCCCAGGGTACTAAACAGCCCAAGCAACTCTTCATCACAGGAAAACTGCGCACCCGGCAGCGCTTCACCGGCCAAGCGCGCCCGGCCAAGTTCACGGCTCAGGCGTTGTTCAATCTGTTGCAGTTGTTCACGCAAGGTGGCTTGCAGCTGTGGATGGGCTTTGAGTTCATCGCGCTCGGCCAGGCTGACCAACACTGCCAACGGCGTTTTTAACGCATGGCCGAGGTTGCCCAAGGCATTGCGCGAGCGCAGCAGATGTTCTTCGGTATGGGCCAACAAGTGGTTGATTTGGGTAACCAGGGGCTCGAGCTCCAACGGCACTTCCTTATCCAGCGAGCTGCGTTTGCCTTGTTGCAGTTGCTGCAGCTGCACACGCACGCGCTCCAACGGACGCAAGGAGTTGCGCACGGTCAGGCGTTGCAGCAGCAGGATCAACAACAGCGCGCCGCCACCAAGGCCCAGGCCAACGTATTGCACCTGGCGAAAGCTGGTGAGAATCGGGCTGTAGTCTTGCGCCACGGTAATCGACATTTGCTGGCCATAGCGGCGGTAGTCGGCGCGAAAAGCCAGTAACTGCTGGTCATTGGGGCCAACGGCCAACTCGCTTTGCAGACCTGGCTGGGTGGCCGGGGTCATTTCCCAATCCCACAGCGAGCGGGAGCGCCATGGCGCAGGTGTGCCACTGGCAAAATCGATGCGGAAATAGCGCCCGGAAAACGGTCGGTCGTAAGCGGCTTGCAGGCGTTGTTCATTCAGCTGCAAACCGTTGGGGCCACGCACGGTGGCGACTAACAAGGTCTCGGCGTGATGACGTAAACCCGCTTCCAGGTAACGGCGCAGGGCCAGGTCCAACAACCACAAACTGGTCTGCGCCAGCACCAAGCCGACAATCAGCAACACACTCACCAGGCCGAGGCTAAGCCGACGCTGGATCGATCTCATACGCCCAGCCCTATAAAGCGATAACCCTGGCCACGGCGGGTTTCAATTACCTCGCGGCCAAGCTTGCGGCGCAGGTGGTTGACGTGCACTTCCAGCACATTGGAATCGCGCTCGGTTTCGCCGTCGTAGAGGTGTTCGGCCAAGTGGCTTTTCGATAACAGTTGCTGCGGATGCAACATGAAATAGCGCAGCAGGCGGAATTCAGCGGCGGTCAGTTGGATCTCTTCGCCGCCCTTACTCACGCACTGGCGCGCCTCGTCCAACTGCAAGCCGGCGGCGTCGAGATGGGGCTGATTGGCCAAACCCTTGGAGCGCCGCAGCAGGGCCTGAATGCGCAGTTGCAGTTCCTCAGGGTGAAACGGCTTGCTCATATAGTCATCGGCGCCGGCTTTCAGCCCGTCGATACGCTCGGCCCAGGAGCCACGAGCGGTGAGGATCAACACCGGGGTAGCGAGGCCGCCGGAACGCCATTCACGCAACACCTCAAGCCCCGGTTTGCCGGGCAAACCGAGGTCAAGAATGATCAAGTCGTAAGGTTCACTCGCGCCTTGGTGCACGGCGTCACGGCCGTCGGCCAGCCAGTCCACGGCATAGCCTTGGGCACCCAGGCTGGCGAGCAATTCATCGGCCAGCGGCACATGGTCTTCGACCAGCAACAAGCGCATCAGTCGTCTTCCTTGTCCTTGAGAATGCGGCCATCGCGCACATCGATTTCCAACTCGCGAACCACGCCATCGGTGGTCAGCAATTCAATTTCATAGACCAATACGTCGTCCTCTTCTTCCAGCTCAGCCTCTAACAACTTCGCCCCGGGGTAACGCGCCAGGGCGGGATGCAGCAGCTGTTCCAACGGCGGAATGCGACCTTCCTGCCGCAGGCGCAACACCTCGTCCTGATCCAGGTCGCGGGCGCTTACGCTAAAGCTCAGCGTAAGCACCGCCAGGACCAGGGCGACGATGCCGCTATAACGCATCAGCCATTTACTGATGGGCGTGCTCATTACTTATCTTGGTGGTCTTTAAGGATCTGGCCATTGGTAGCGTCCAGCTCCAGATCCCACTCCAGGCCTGCTGGGTCGCGCAGCTCAACCTGGTAGACATAGCGGCCGTATTCTTCTTCCAACTCGGTTTCTTTCACGGTCGCGCCGGGGTGTTTGGCAATGGCCGCGGCGTTGAGTTTCTCAAACGATTGAATGGTGCCAGCATCGCGCAGTTTCAGCGCTTCATCGGGGCCCAGGTCACGGGCTTGGGCCAAGCCAGCGGTAGCAGTCAGAGCAGCGATAGCGAACAGGGCAGTAATGTTTTTCATGGTGTCGTTCCTTCTTCTCAGTGATCAGTTAATTGCTTTCGACGGGGATCACCTTATCGCCCGCCGCTTAACTGAAGCTGAATTGCCGTCCGCATGCCGTGCTGTGCGCACCAATCGATACCCAGAGGTGCGCCTTGGTGCGCGCAGCACACCCTACGAGATCACTGAGGCTGCGAGGCGATGGCCTTGGCCAGCGCTGCTTGCAGGGCTGGATCATCCGGTTTGGTCAGGCTGGAGAAACTGGCTACGACCTTGCCCTGGCGGTCGACCACGTATTTGTAGAAGTTCCAACGCGGCGCGCTGGCTTGCTCGGCGAGGTCTTTAAATAGCGGAATAGCCTGCTCGCCGGTGACGTGCTGCGGCTCGACCATGGTGAAGGTCACGCCGTAATTGACGTAGCAAACCTTGGCGGTTTCGGCGAGGTCGGCGTCTTCTTGGTTGAAGTCATCGGAGGGCACACCGAGCACTTCCAGGCCTTGGTCTTTGTGGCTTTTGTACAGTGCTTCGAGGCCTTTGAATTGCGGCGCGAAGCCGCAGTGGCTGGCGGTATTGACCACCAGCAGCGGCTTGCCGGCGAAGTGTTCGCAGAGGTTGATCTGTTCTTTGTTTTTGTCGCGCAGCTTGGGCAATTCGCCCTGTAGCAGTGGCGGACAGTCGGCGGCCATCAGCGGCAGCGAAAACAGGGAAAGCACAACGGCAGGCAAGAGGATGCGACGCAGGTTCATGGTGGAAGTGCTCGGTGACCAGAAGACAGTTCAGCCACGCTACCCGTCATCCCCTATGCCGTCAAAGGCAACTGCCCAGGCCCAGTTGCAGCAGCGCCAACCCGCCGCGCTGCCAGCCCCACCACACCAACGCCAGCAGCACGCTAGCTGCCGCGAGGCTTAACGCCCACGTGAGCGAACGGCTCATGCCGGGCTCATCCGCAAGCGCTCCACTGGCTGTTCGCGCACGGGCCAATTAAGGGCGGCGGCAATCAGGCTAAGGGCAATGGAGATTTGCCAGACCAAGTCATAGCTGCCCGTGCGGTCGTACAAGTAGCCGCCCATCCAGCCGCCCAAAAACGCGCCCAGTTGGTGGAACAAGAACACAATGCCGCCCAGCATCGACAGATTGCGCACGCCAAACAACGTGGCCACGGTGCCGTTGGTAAGTGGCACAGTGGAAAGCCAGAAAATGCCCATCAACACGCCAAACGTGTAGGCGGTAAATAGCGTTACCGGCACGCTGATAAACCACACCAGCACCACCGCCCGGGCCAGATAAAGACCCACCAACAACCGCGGTTTGGACATGCGCCCACCCAGCCAACCGGCGAAGTACGTACCGAAAATATTAAACAGCCCCACCAGCGCCAACACCGTGGTGCCCACCATCGCCGGCAAGTGTTGGTCCACCAGGTAGGCCGGCAAATGCACGCCAATAAATACCACCTGAAAACCGCAAACAAAAAAGCCCAGCGATAGCAGCCAGAAGCCTTTATGCGCTGCTGCCTCACGCAGGGCCGCGCCCAGGGTTTGTTCGTGGCCGAGCACCGGCAGGGGTTTGTCTTTAAGCATCGCCACCAGCGGCACAATCAACGCCGCCAGGGCGCCAAGGGCGATCAACGCCACCGACCAGCCAAGCCAACTGATCAACCCCAAGGTGCCGGGCAACATGGCGAACTGGCCGAAGGAACCGGCCGCCGCGGCAATCCCCATGGCCATGCTGCGTTTTTCCGCCGGCACTGCCCGGCCGACTACGCCCAGCACCACCGAGAACGTGGTGCCCGACAAGCCCAAACCAATCAGCAAACCGGCGCTTAATGACAGCGACCACAACGAATCCGCCGAGGCCATCAGCACCAGGCCGACCGCGTACAAAATGCCGCCGACTATCATCACCCGTGCGGCGCCAAAACGGTCCGCCAGGGCGCCGGCAAATGGCTGCGACAGACCCCAGAGCAAATTCTGCAAGGCGATGGCAAAGGCAAACGTCTCACGCCCCCAACCAAACGCCGCGCTCATCGGCGGCAGAAACAGGCCAAAGCCATGGCGAATGCCCATTGATAGCGCGAGGATCAACGCCGCCCCCACGAGCACCCACTTACTTGCACGCCACGCTGTCATCGCCCTGCTCCGCTTAACTGCTTTAATCGATGGTTTCCAGGTCGTCCAGCAACAGCCAGAGCGCCTCACGTTTTTCTGCGCCCAAGCGCAGCGCCAACTGTGCCTGCGCCTGTTCCCAAGCCTCGGCGGCGCGCTCGAACCGCGCTGCGCCTACAGCCGTCAGTTGTACCAAACGGCTGCGCATATCACTGCCCTCGCCGACGGTTACCAAACCTTCACCTTGCAACACCTTGAGGTTGCGCCCCAGGGTGCTACGGTCCAGGCCCATGGCCTCGGCCAAGGTAGAAATGCTCGGCTGCTGGAGCCGCTGCAAATGGCTTAGCAAGGAATACTGGGCGACGTTAAGCCCGAGCTCGCGTAGGGCGTCGTCGTAAACACGAGTCACGCTACGGGCGGCCCTGCGAAGTTTCGTACAAAGGCAATGGGTAGTTAGCATGGATGCGTGTATATACCCGCATCAGCTTGAACGTCAATTAAAAACTTGCTTGCGTGTACCGCCGCACGTGCACAATCCGCCGTCGCGCGCGCAACTGAACGGGCGCACAGTAACCCGGTCGAACGGCTCAACCCGGCAAACGAGTAGTACGGAGATTGAAACAATGGCGCGCCAGGTAATCGGATGGCTTCTGCTGTTAGGTGTGCTGCATGGGCAAGCCGTTGCCGCCAACCCGCAACTGGCCCAGCTCGGCTCGGGCACGGAACGTTATCCGTTTGTGCTGTACGCCAACGCCCCGCTTGATAGCCAAACACTGCCGGTAACCCGCGCGGTCATTCTGCTGCACGGTATCAAACGCAACGGCGGCGACTATTTCGAAAGTGGCGGCCCTCTACTCGCCAATGCCGGCCTCGACCCTGCCAGCACCTTGCTGGTAGCCCCGCAATTTCTCACCGACGCCGACGCCAGCAGCTACCCCGGCGTACCGCGCTGGGCACCCGGGCAATGGCTGCACGGCAGCCCCTCGTTTAGCGGCGTATCGGCCTTTCAGGTGCTCGATGACCTCCTCGCTTACCTCGGCGACCGCCAGCGCTTCCCTGCGTTGAAGGAAATCGTACTGGTCGGCCATTCCGCCGGCGGGCAATTGGTACAGCGCTACGCCATCTTTACCCCGACCGACAGTGTGCTAGCGGCTCGTGGTGTTCATCTGCGTTATGGCGTGGCCAGCCCATCGTCGTACCTGTATTTCGACCAGCAGCGTTGGCATAACCAGCAGTTGCAGACGCAGGCGCAGCCCGAGTGCCCAGGCTATAACCGCTACCGCTACGGCCTGGAAAAACTGCCGGCCTACGCCAGCCAGCAAAAACTCAACGCTAAGCAATTATTCCGCCGCTACGCCAAACGCGATGTGGTGTATCTGGTCGGCAGCAAAGACAACAACCCGGAGTCGCGGGTCATGGACCAATCCTGCTCCGCACACCTGCAAGGCCCCAATCGCCAGCAGCGGCAAGTGCAGTACGTGCAGTACGAACAGCAGTTGGCTAAGCAGTGGAGCACACCCATCAATCATCCGCAGGTGCAAGTCGACGGTATCGGGCATGACTCCGCCGCGCTGTTTGCCGATCCGCTTACCGCTAAGGCTCTGCTGCCGTAGGCAACTCTGGTGCGCACACCAAGGCGTCCGCCTAAGCAGCTGCCGCTCTGCCCATGCGCAGCCCCCAACTACGCTGCATGCCCGCCACCGCCAGCAGAATCATGCTGACACCCAGCCATTGCAGGGTATTAAGTTGGTGATCAAAGGCCAGCCAGTCGACGAAAATCGCGGCAATCGGGTAGATAAAGGACAAGGCGCCAGTTAGCGCCGTGGGCAGTTTTTGGATGGCGCTGTAGAGCAGCACATACATCACGCCGGTATGCACCATGCCCAGGGTCAGCAAGCTGCCCCACGCGACAGTCTGATTGGGCAGCGGGCTGCTGTAGAGCCAGGGCGCAAGTATCACTACGCCGGTGCAGACTTGAACAAGAGCAATCAGATGCGGCGGCGT
This sequence comes from Pseudomonas sp., assembly GCF_037994325.1. Lineage (GTDB taxonomy): Bacteria > Pseudomonadota > Gammaproteobacteria > Pseudomonadales > Pseudomonadaceae > Aquipseudomonas. The sequence continues at coordinate 2,881 of NZ_JBBNAH010000117.1, read as the reverse complement.
ACCGGTCAGGCGTTTAATGATCAGCGCCGCGATGGCGTAGAGGAATGCTGCGCCGCAGGCCAAGGCGATGCCGAGCAAATAATCCTCGCCACTAGCGCCGCCCGCACCATGGGCGCTGACGATCGCCAACATGCCGAGAAAGGCCACGGTCAGCCATGAAAGCTTCAGCAGCGTAATACGCTCACCGAGAAACATTGCCGCCAGCCCCACCAACATAAACGGCTGAACGTTGTACACCGCCGTGGCGATGGCGATGGAGGCCCGCGAGTACGCGGCAAACAGCAGGAGCCAATTACCGACAATGGCCACGCCGCTCACTACTGCTAAGGCGAAGGTCAGCCGTGTCAGCACGCCACGGCGTAAAAAGCCCATGGCGGCGCAGATCACCAGCAAGGTGCCGGCGCCGATCAGGCAACGCCAGAACACCACCTGCAAAACCGGCTGGCCAGACACCAGCACAAACCAGCCGATGGTGCCGGAGATCAGCATGGCGGCGACCATTTCCAGCATGCCGCGTTGTTGTGTGTTGTGCATTGCTTGCGCCCCACCGAGTCGTTTAATCAGTGGCCACAGTATGGCGAGCGTAGGTGCGGCGGCTCCATGGCATAAACAAGGCTAGAATCGCCGAGCGCCTTTTTTATCAAGGCCATTCTGGCAAACCACCCTACTTAGCAAGATCGCCACCATGACCGACAAAATCGACCAGCAATTGATCACTGCCTTGATGGAAGACTCGCGCCGCTCGCTTAAAGCCCTGGCGCAGATTACCGGCCTGAGTTCGCCCAGCGTGGCCGAGCGCCTGCGCCGTTTGGAAGAGCGTGGCGTGCTGACTGGTTACACCGTGGATATCGACGCCAAAGCCTTTGGCTACCAACTGCAAGCCATCGTGCGTATTCGGCCATTGCCGGGGCAATTACAGGAAGTGGAGCGGCAGATTCAGGCCATTGGCGAATTCACCGAATGCGACAAGGTGACCGGCGAAGACTGCTTTATCGCGCGCCTACATGTGCGCTCCATGGAGCAGCTCGATACCCTGCTCGACCGCCTTAACCACTACGCCGAAACCAACACCGCAATCGTCAAGAAAACCCCGGTAAAACGGCGGTTACCGCCAATGGCGTGAGGGCACACAATCAGTTTGGCGTAGCGGGCTTCAATGCCTGGGCATAAACCCTGGCGGCTTGCTGGCTAACCACGCGACAAAGGTTTGCAGACGTTCGTCGTTAAGTAACAGCTCGCGACTGTGGTAGCTCAGGGCCAGTTCTTTTTCGCTGAATAAACGATGGATTTGGTTGTGACAGGCGCGGCACACCCACAGCGTGGCGGTGATGCGTTGGCTTTTGCCGAATTGCTTTTGGATGTAGGGCTTGTTGTGCAGCGCTTTGGGGATCAGGTGGTGGCGGGTCAGCGGCACCGGGCGCTGGCATAGTTCGCACAGCTGCGGTTGCGGCGGAAGGCGGATCGGTTCAGGCATTTAGCGCTTGCGGCAGAGGGTCAGGCCGTCGCCTATCGGCAGCAGCGACAGGTCAACACGCTGATCGGTTTTCAGGCGTCGGTTAAGGGTTTGGATGGCGCGGGTATCGGCGCTGTCTGGCGTCTGTTCCAGTACGCGGCCGCTCCATAGGGTGTTGTCGAACAGAATCACCCCGCCCTTGCGCACCAGCGCCAGCGCGTGCTCGAGGTAGACCGGGTAGTTGGCTTTGTCGGCGTCGATAAAAATCAGGTCAAAACTTTCGCCGCGCCCTTCGCGCTCCAGTTGCCCCAAGGTTTCCAAAGCAGGAGCCAGGCGCAGTTCGATGCGCTCTTGCAGTTCAGCTTGAAACCAGTAGCGCCGGGCGATCTGGTTGTAGTCACCGGGTAGGTCACAGCACAGCAAGTGGCCGTCTTCCGGCAATGCGCTGGCCATACACAAGGCGCTGTAGCCGGTAAAGGTGCCGATCTCCAGCAGGCGTTTGGCGCCGGTGAGTGTTACCAACAGGGCGAGAAACTGACCCTGCTCCGGTGCCACTTGCCAGCGCGCCATCGGCAGGGCTTGAGTTTCTTCGCGCAGGCGCTGGAGTAACGGGGATTCACGCAGGGATACATCAAGCAGATAGCTGTACAGCGCGTCATCCAGAGCGAGGGTACGAGCGGTCATGCAGTCCATCCTGGGCAGGGGTCACAAAGGGTCAAGCGAACCGCGGTTATTGCCGGTTGGTCACGGGGTACGTGCCAGCCGATCGGGATTAAGCACGCGCTTGGCGTCGAGGTAACTCTTTAGCCAGTACGTGGCATTCAGGCTATCCAGGCGCACCGTGCCGCCACTGGACGGCGCATGCACAAAGCGCCCTTCTCCCACATAGATGCCCGCGTGGCTAACTTTGCCGCCGCCGGCGGTAGCGAAGAACACCAAATCGCCAGCCTGCAAGGCTTCGCGCTTAACGCTCGGCGCACGCATGCTGACCAACTCGCGTGTGGAACGCGGCAGCGCGATGCCGGCGGCATCGCGGTACACGTAACCAATCAGGCCGCTGCAATCAAAGCCGCTATCCGGGGTATTGCCGCCGTAGCGATATGGCGTGCCAACCAGACCCAGGGCGCGAAATAACACGTCACCTGCAGCATCGCTCTGTTCGGCGCTGGGCGGGGCATAGACGATGGGTTTTGCTGGAGGTGGTGAGCTGGCGCAGGCAGAAAGCAGCGCAGCGAGTAACACAAGGATGACACGGGCCGGAGCGGGCATAGGCGAGACGGCTCAGAGGTGGTTCGGCGTACTCTGCCCTTGAGAGGCGCGTGGCGCAAGGGTTGGTTGCTGTCGGAGCGATTTGCGTGGGCGTGATGTTGGGCTTCGCTGCGCTCACCGAACGCGGACCGACCAACCTACAGGACCGTAGGTTGGGTC
>NZ_JBBNAH010000116.1:0-20466 GCF_037994325.1 Pseudomonas sp. | reverse complement strand
GTGCTAACCACCGTGTTTCACAGCCAGAAGGGAATCAGGTTTGAGTTCTTTATCTCCTAAACAAGCTGCAACAGTAGCCACCCACGTTTACTCGGCCATCAACATGGGCGAGTCGGACAAAGTGTTCAAGGCCGCGCAAAGCATGGGCCTTGGCACCCTGTTCGATTTCAAAAATGCGCAAGTTTCCGCCGGTACCAGTGGCGCCGTACTCAGGAAAACCACCGGGTTTACCTACGGGGTCGAAGGCACCGGTACACGCCAGGGTGAGTTGTTGTTGGCGTTTCGTGGCACCGACATTACCCAGGACTGGCTCACCGACGCCAACTGTGGCGTGCAGCAAGGTCCGAGTGCCTGGATGGTGCATGCCGGTTTTAACGAAACCTTTAAATCGTTTCGTGAAGACCTTGACCGCTTTATGCGCGGTCGCAAACCGACCACTATTCACTGCGTGGGCCACAGCCTGGGCGGCGCGCTGGCGTCATTGGCGGCCGACCATATCAGCCAGTCCGGAGTGGGCGGGGTCAAGCTGTATACCTTCGGCGCGCCACGGGTTGGGGTTGCCGGTTTCGCCCGTAACCTGACCAGCAAACTGGGTGTGGAAAATATCCACCGCGTGTATCACCTGGCTGACCCGGTCAGCATGATTCCGATTTTCCCCTTCGTCCACGCACCCGATGACGGCCCGGTGTGCCAGTTGCCGTGGGGCAGTTCGTTCGCCTTCGACGCACACAAGATGGAGAACTATCTCAAGTCCATCGGTGACGCCAGTTGGACCGGGCTGCGCCGCGTGCAGCAAACCACCCTGGAGCGCGATGTGCAGGCTTGGCTGAAAAATTCCAACGGCAGCGTGCTAATGCTCTCGGCGACATCGTTGATGATGATCTCCAAGGCCATGCAGTATCTGATCGCCAAAGCCGTGGGCGTCGCCGCCGGTACGGTGGTAACAGCCGGCATGACGGTGCTTGATCAGATTGCCGGGCTGCTGATTTCCGGCGCGAACGCGTGCAAGGCCATTGGTGATTCGCTGAGCAGCTTGATTGTGCAGATCTTCCGCTTCCTCGGCCGGCCGCTGCCCTCGGCGGCTAACCTGACCGTGGCGTTTTTACGGTGGGTGTTGGAGCTGTTGAGCACCACGGTGATCAACCTGGCACGCCGCGCCATTGATGTGGGCATGCGCCTGTAAGCACGGGTATCAGCGGGAGCGCAGGGCTTTGGCCATGGCCTGGTCGGTATCGTGCTCCCACTTTTCATCGCGGTCGCTGCTGCGCTGTTCTTCATAGGCGCGCAGTTGCGCGCTTTCCATTTCCGCCTGGCATTGGCGGAAACCATCACTCCAGCCTTCGGCGTATTGGGCGTCTTTCAGATAGCGCGGCACGTCCTTCTTGAACCCACCCGTCATTGCCCCGGCAGCTTGCCGACCACTGCCGCAACCGTCGGTATAACCGGCGGCGAAGGGTTGTGGATAACCCTGCGCCACCAGATAGTCGTAACTGCTTTGGCAGGCAGCCAGCAGGGCCAGGATAGGGATCAACAGCAGGAACGGGCGCACAGGGAAATCTCCAGAATCCCGCGAGTGGCGGGTGGAGTAAGTGTGCTCGGGCTTTTGTGAGAAAAACGTTAAATCGGCGTAAAGCCTGTGTTGGGGCAGACGGGAAGCGCCTTGGCGCACAGGCGCAATTGCTGATCGCGTAGGGTGTGCTGCGCGCACCAGCGGTTTGTGTAAGTACACCTCGCTGCGCACAGCACACCCGACAAAAGCGCATAAGGTGCGCCGCACTCAGGTGCTGGGCAGTTCAACAGATTGCTCTTTGTCGAGACTCAGGTTTTTTAGTGGCTTAGCCCGTATTTTTTGACTTTATCAAACAGCGTGGTTTTGGCCATGCCCAGTTCCTGGCTGGCTTGGGTCAGGTTGCCGCCGCTGCGTTGCAGGGCATCGCCCAGCAGGTTGCGCTCGAAGGCTTCCACCGCTTCGGCAAACGCCAGCCCTGGGGTGCTACCGCCAGCGCCGGGTTTTTTAAACGCCGGTAGGCCGAGGGCGAAGCGCTCGGCGACGTTGCGCAGTTCGCGCACATTGCCGGGCCAGTCGTGGCTCATGAGGTTGGACAGGGTGTGGTTGTCCAGCTCCGGTGCCGCGCGGTCGAAGCGCAAGGACGACTGCTGCAAAAAGTGTTCGAACAGTTGCAGGATATCTTCGCGGCGCTCGCGCAGCGGCGGCAGTTCCAAGGTCACGACGTTCAGGCGGTAGTACAAGTCGCTGCGAAACTCGCCGGCCTTGCTGGCTTCGTCGAGGTCCGACTTGGTCGCCGCAATCACCCGGCAATCCACCGCCACACTCTGGTTGGAGCCCAGGCGTTCGAGGGTGCGTTCCTGCAATACCCGTAGCAGTTTGATTTGCAGCGGCAGCGGCATGCTTTCCACTTCGTCGAGAAACAAGGTGCCGCCATCGGCGTGTTCAATCTTACCGATGCGCCGTTTGCCCGCGCCGGTAAAGGCGTTGGCTTCATGGCCGAAAATTTCGCTCTCAAACAAGGTTTCCGGCAGCCCGCCGCAGTTCAGGGCGACAAATTGTTTGCTGTGGCGGCGACTGAAGTCATGCAGGCAGCGAGCAACCAACTCTTTGCCGGTGCCGGTCTCGCCTTCGATCAACACGTTGGCCGAGGTATCGGCAACATTGGCGATCAGCTCGCGCAACTGTTGCATGGCTGGCGAGCGACCGATGATGCGGCCTTCCAGCGAGTCGCGTTCGGCCAGTTGCCGGCGCAGTGAATGGACTTCCCGCGCCAGGCTGCGTTGCTCCAGTGCGCGGCGTGCCACCTCCACCAAACGCTCCGGGGAGAAGGGCTTTTCCATAAAGTCGTAGGCGCCTTTTTGCATGGCGCCGACGGCCATGGAAATGTCGCCATGCCCGGTAATCAGCACCACCGGTAGGCTACGGTCGCGCTCTTTGAGGCGGGTCAGCAGTTCCAGGCCATCCATGCCCGGCAGGCGGATATCACTGATCACGATACCGGCAAAGTTATCGCCCACCTGCTGCAGCGCTTCTTCGGCGCTGCCCACGCCGGTGCAGGCGATATCTTCCAGGGCCAGCGCCTGTTGGCAGCCGAGCAGCACATGGGGGTCGTCTTCGACGATCAGCACACTAAGTTCGTTATTCATGGGTCTCGCCAAGAGTAGTGCTGGCTAACGGTAAGCTGAGAACAAAGGTGGTGCCACCGCTGGCCGGGTGTTCGACCCCCAGGTTACCGCCAGTGGCGGCGGCCAGGCTGGCAGACAACGTCAGGCCCAGCCCAAGCCCTTGTTCGCCGGGCTTGGTGGTAAAGAAGGGTTCGAACAGATGCTTGCGCGCTTCGGCGTCAATGCCATGGCCGTTGTCGCGCACCCGTAGGCAATATTTGCCCTCGAGTTCGTCGCCCTCAAGCCATAACTGTGGCAGCGCTTGCCCGTGCATGGCATCCAGGGCGTTGCCAATCAGGTTGACCAGGATCTGTTCCAGGCGCGTCTGGTTGATTTGCAGCGGCACATCGGTGAATTCGCGGTGTACCTGCAGATGCGCGCTCGCCACCCGGCCACCGAGCAATTGCAGGGCAGCATCTACCGCTTTACCGAGCTGCGCCTGGCCTTTGTCATCGCCACGGCGGGCAAAGGAGCGCAGGCTGGCAGTGATACGGCCCATGCGGTCGATCAGCTCGTTGATGGTGGTGAGGTTGGTGCTGGCCACGTCGAGTTGACCGCGCTCAAGAAAGCGCACGGTATTGCCGGACAAGGTGCGTAGCGCCGCCAGCGGCTGATTGAGTTCGTGGGCGATGCTGGTAGACATCTGCCCGATGGCCGCCAGTTTGCCGGCCTGTACTAGCTCGTCCTGAAAGCGCCGCAAGGTCTCTTCGGCCTGGCGCCGTTCGCGGATCTGCCCCTTAAGCCGTTCGTTGCTGGCGCGCAGGTCGCTGGTGCGTTCGGTAATCCGCCGCTCCAGTTGATTGTTGGCTTGCTGCAAGGCTTCCCGCGCAGCCAGGCGGGTGGCAATTACCTTGCGTCGCTCGTTCCAGGCAATCAGCAGAAACGCCACCAGCGCACAGGCGACCGCGACCAAAATGCCTTGGTTGATCGCTTGCCGGCGTAAATCCTGCAACGGCGTGAGCAGGGTGAAATTCCATGGCGTGTCGCTTAACTGACGAGTCTGCGAGAGGTAGCTGATATCGCCTTTGCCCGACTCCACTTCGCTGTTGGCGGGGAACGTCAGTTTCTCCTCACCCTCGGCCAGTTTTTCCCGCGCCAGGGGTTGCAGTTCGTTGAGGGGGAACCAGTAGTACTGCAGGCTGCGCGCCAGTTTTTCCTTGGTTTCATCGCTCAGCGGCACCACCGATTTCAGCCGTCGCGCCGGGTCGCTGGACAAAATGATGATGCCGTTTTCATCGCTGACAAAGGCTTCCAGACGTGCCCGCTGCCAGCGTTCCTCCAAGGCTTCGAGGCGCACTTTGACCACTGCTACGCCGATGATCTTGCCGTGTTCCTCCAAGCCATGGGCCAGGTAATAACCGGGTTCGCCATTGGTGCTACCGATGCCATAAAAGCGCCCCGGCTGGCCGCGAATGGCACTCTGGAAATACGCCCGAAACGACAGGTCTTCACCCAAGTAACTGTCGACATCGCGCCAGTTGCTGGTGGCCAGCACGCGGCCGGTGGTGTCCATCACATAAATGGCCCGGCTGCGGCTGCGCCGGTTCAGGCCTTCGAGGTAGTCGTTGACGGTTTGCCGATGCTCCGGCGTCGGCTCGGCCAACAGCTTCGACACACTGGATTCAAGCTCCAGCAGGCTGGGCAGGTAGGTGTACTTGCTGATCTCGCTTTCAACCGCGCGGGCATGCAGCTCCAGCTGACGCTGGCCGTTCTCGCTAAGGCCCTGGGTGCCGTAGCGCTCGCTGACCCAAAAGCCGAGGTAACCCAGGCCGATCATCAGGGCGATGACCAGTGGCGGCAGGAACACGTGGCGGATCAGGCGGGGTTTCACGGCGAGTGATGGCGGCACGGCGCGATAAAGGGAAGGGTCGCATTTCATCACAGTCGCCTTGTGTACAACTACCTCCGGCTACTGCGCGAACACCAGCCGCGCCCGGGCAGTGCTCGGAATCCTCACGTACTTAAGTACGCTGCGGTTCCTGCGCGCTGGCCGGAGACGGCTGGCGTCCGCTCGCTACGCCTCTGACCGAGGTGGAAGTAGAGCGGAGTTGCCTCTCTCTTTCCCCACCACAGAGGGGGAAGGAAGAGAGGGGCGTGGGTATCAGTGCTGCAGAATTTTGTTGAGGAAGTGCTGGGTGCGTTCGGCGCGGTGGCAGATGTCGCCGAAGAACTCTTCTTTTTTGCAGTCTTCGATGATTTTGCCGGCGTCCATAAAAATCACCCGGTCGGCCACTTTGCGGGCAAAGCCCATTTCGTGGGTAACACACATCATGGTCATTCCTTCGTTGGCCAGTTGCACCATCACGTCGAGCACTTCGTTAACCATCTCCGGGTCCAGCGCCGAGGTCGGTTCGTCGAACAGCATGACGATCGGGTCCATGGCCAGCGCCCGAGCAATCGCCACACGCTGTTGCTGACCACCGGAGAGCTGCCCCGGATGCTTGTGCGCATGGGCCGACAAGCCCACGCGCTCCAGCAGTTGCAGGCCTTTAGCGGTGGCTTCTTCTTTGCTGCGGCCGAGCACCTTGATCTGCGCGATGGTCAGGTTTTCGGTGATGCTCAGGTGCGGGAAGAGCTCGAAATGCTGGAACACCATGCCCACGCGCGAGCGCAGTTTTGGCAGGTCGGTTTTTTTGTCGGCGATGGAGGTGCCGTCGACCACGATGTCGCCTTTCTGGAACGGCTCCAGCGCGTTGACGCATTTGATCAGCGTGGACTTGCCCGAGCCCGATGGCCCGCACACCACAATCACTTCGCCTTTCTGGACTTCGGTGCTGCAGTCAGTCAGTACCTGGAAGTCGCCATACCACTTGTTGACGTTCTTGATAGAAATCATACGGCAAACCTTTTTTGCAGACGCTTGACCAGCAGCGAGGCGGCAAAGCTGATTGTGAAGTACGTAAGCCCGGCGAAAATCAGGAACTCATTGGAGCGCCCGATAATGTCGCCGCTGGCGCGCGAGGCATTGAGGAAGTCCACCAGGCCGACGGCGTAAACCAGCGAGGTGTCCTGAAAAAGAATGATGCTTTGCTGCAGCAACAGCGGGGTCATCTTGCGGAAGGCCTGCGGCAGGATGATCAAACGCATCATCTGCCCGTAGGTCATGCCCAGCGCCTGGGCGGCGCCCATCTGGCCCTTGGGAATCGACTGCACACCGGCGCGGACGATTTCGCAGAAGTACGCTGCTTCAAACATCATGAACGCCACAATGCACGAGGCAAACGCGCCGATCGGAGTGTCTTCACCGGTAATCCAGCGCAGCACAAACGGCACCGCCAGGTAGAACCAGGTGATCACCAGCAGCAGCGGAATGGAGCGGAAGTAGTTGACGTAAGCACCGGCCAAATTCGCCAGCAGCTTGCTGTTGGACAGGCGCATCAGCGCCAGCAACGTGCCGAGAATAATGCCGCCAACCACGCCCAGCGCCATTAGCTGCAAGGTCATCAGCATGCCGTTCCACAAGCCCGGCAGGGACGGGATGATGCCCGAGAAGTCGAGTTCCATCATTTACCCCCTACGGAGATCAGGCCCGGCACCGCGACTTTTTTCTCCACCACGCGCATTAGCAACATCAGGCTCATGTTCAGGGTGAAATAGATCAGCGTGGCCAGGGTAAAGGCTTCAAACAAATTGGCGGAAAATTCGGCGGTCTGTTTGGTTTGCGCCAACAGCTCCATCAGGCCGATTAGCGAGGCCACCGAGGAGTTCTTGAACACGTTCAGAAACTCCGAGGTAAGCGGCGGAATAATGATGCGGTAGGCCTGCGGCAGCAGCACATTCCAGTAGATCTGCGGCAGTCTGAAACCCATGGCGCGTGCCGCCGACTCCTGACCACGGGGCAGCACCTGAATGCCGGTGCGCACTTGTTCGCACACGCGAGCGGCGGTGAACAGGCCCAGGCACACCACGACGCTTAGGTAGGCAGAGGTGGTCGGGTTCAAGTCCTGCTTGTACCAATCCTGCAGGTTTTGCGGCAGCAGATCGGGCACCAGGAAGTACCAGATAAACAGCTGCACCAGCAGCGGCACATTGCGGAAAAGTTCGACGTAGCAGGTCGCGATTGCCGCCACCAGGCGATTGGGCAGGGTGCGCATAACGCCGAGAATCGAGCCCAACAGCAGGGCGATAATCCAGGCCACCACGGCGATGGCGATAGTCCAACCCAAACCGGAAACAAACCAGTCCAGATAGATCTCGCTGCCCACGCCGGTGGACCTGAAGAACACGCTCCAGTCCCAGTTGTAATTCATCAGGGCTTTCCCCTCAGATGGTTCGCTATACAGGTGCTGGTTGGCCGTGACAGCCAGGCACACACCAGCGACAGAGCAGCCACGCGCTCGTGTGTGTGCAGAGAAATACCAGCAGGAGTGACCACACCTGAAAGGGCGAAAGCCCTCTCAGGAAAAACGCTTAGGCAAGCATCAGGATTTCTTGTCGTCAGCCGCTTTGTCGGTCGGGTTGGCGATCAACGCCTTGAGCTCGTCGCTCATAGGGAAGTTCAGGTTCAGGCCTTTTGGCGGGATAGGCTGCATAAACCATTTGTCGTAGATGGCATTGATATCGCCGGATTTGTAGACGGCAACAATGGCGTCATCCACCGCCTTTTTGAACGGCGCATCGCCCTTGCGCACCATGCAGCCATAAATTTCGTACGACTGCGGCGTACCGGTTACCGCCCAGTCATCAGCCTTCTTGGCTTTGGCGGCTTCGCCGGCCAGCAAGGCGTCATCCATCATAAACGCCACTGCGCGGCCCGACTCCAGCATCTGGAACGACTCGCCGTGGTCTTTCGCCGAAATCACGTTCATGCCCATCTGCTTATCGGCGTTCATCGACTTGAGAATGCGCTCAGACGTGGTGCCGGCGGTGGTTACCACGTTCTTGCCTTTCAGGTTTTCAAAATCCTGATACGGCGAGCCTTTTTTCGACAGCAAGCGGGTGCCGATTTCGAAGATACCTACCGAGAAATCGACCTGCTGCTGGCGCTCAACGTTGTTGGTGGTGGAGCCGCACTCAACATCCACCGTGCCGTTCTGCACCAGCGGAATACGGGTTTGCGAGGTTACCAGGTTGTACTTCACCTGCAGGTTTGGCAGGTCGAGGTCTTTTTTGATCGCCTCAACAATTTTCAGCTGCAAGTCATGGGAGTAGCCCATCGGTTTGCCGCTGGCATCAGCGATATAGGAAAACGGAATGGAGGCGTCGCGGTGGCCAAGGGTGATAACGCCGGACTCTTTGATCTTCTTCAGCGTGCCGGTGAGTTCGGCGGCGACAACTGGGGTGCTAAGCAGAGCGACAGCAATGGCTGCGCCCAGGAGCTGGGGAACGATGCGCATCAAACTTTCCTCAATTTTGTTTTTTTTATGGAGCCCGTCAGGCGGCTCTGTTGTGCGGTGATTGCCTGCCAGCCCGAGCGGCTTGCAGCATTCAGCTATGAGGAGAGCAGGAGTCGTGCCAGTGCTTGCTTTGTTGGCTATAGCTTTGATTTAAAAGGTTATTAGTTTGTTGTGACGGAGTTTCTTGTGGGTGAAACGTCCGGATATCCGAATCATCCGCCAGGCTGTGTTCGGAAAACCGAGTGCGGGTTGAGGCCAACAGTAGTTTGCTGGATCAGTCAGTCCTTCCCCCGGCGGTCAGATGCCGGTGATAAGCAAATCAAGCGCCGCAATTATTTCATCGCGTTGTGCACTGAGGTCGGCAACTGGGGCGCCAAGCTGTTTCCTGGCGATACCAGCCAGCTGCGGAGTCACCATCACATACTGCTTGCCGGCGATGGTAAACGTGGGCGTGAGGGTTTTGAGCGTTTTGCCTTTCATGGCCGCAGCCGTGTAGAGAGGCACTACCACCCGGGTGCCAAGCTCAGCAATCAGGTCGCTTTGCACATCCAGTAGCAAGGGCACCGCAGACTTGGTGGCAGGATTGGTGTTTTTGTGAACGGCGAACTGAGGCATCAGAAGCTCCGTAGCTCGTCACTAAACACTCCGTGGATTTCCACGTGATCGTTGTAAGCATTTATCGCCGCGCGGTTCTCGGTCAGCCATTGCTCGCGTTGTTTGTTTTTCAGGGCTTCGGCCAACGCCTGCTCGAGTGTCGCGGACAGATTAATGCCTGATTCCTTGGCTTTATCTAGCAAGTCACTATTAACGCTGAGGTTGGCAGAGCGTTTGGGAGCGTTGGGGTTGTAGGCGGCGAGCATTGGTATTCTCTCCTTGACGAAACGTGCGCATATTCTCTGCGCATAGATAAGGCGCAGTCAAAGGCGTTTACACGCGCCGCGAACAACGCAACTTAGTCAGGCCAACACCTCAGCGTCTAGGCGAAGCCTGCCCTGCGCATACTCCGCACGAATCAACTCAGCCATTGCCTGCGCCATCACAGGCGCTCGCGCACTGACAGTCAACTCAATGGCAAAGTCCGGCAAGGCGGGTAGACCCGCTTGCGCCGGCAGCACTTGAAGATCGTCCGGCACCAATGAACGTAGCCAGCAGGTCACAGCCAAGCCACTGCGTACGGTGGCCAGGGTGGCTTCAACTGAAGCGTTTTCGAATACCACTTTCCACGGGATGTCGGCCTGGCTCAGCAGGCGAAAAACGTTCTGGCGAAAAGTGCAGGTAGGGGTGACGAAACACAGTGGCACCGGCTGTGACGGCACGCCTTGTGCGGGCGCTACTACCCACACCAACGCATCCACCGCCAAGCGTTCGCCCTGGGCGTCAGCCACTGGGCATTGGCTGATGGTCAGATCGACCCGGCCATTGGCGAAGTCGGCCAAAAGGTCCAGCGACGAGCCGGTTACCAGCGCCACTTCAACCTGTGGATAACGCTGCGCGAAGGCTTTCAACACCGGGGCGAAGTGCGCTCCCGCCATTTCATACGGCACGCCAACCCGCACCCGCTGCGCCAAGTGCGCGGGCTGCATGCTTTGGTACAGGGCATCGTTAAGGCTGAGCAGGTGTTGCGCCGGGGCGAGCAGGGCGGCGCCACGTTCAGTCAGGCGGCTGCCGCGTGGGTCGCGCTCCAGTAGCGGGCAGTCGAAAAACGCCTCCAGGCGCTTGATCTGCTGGCTCAGCCCGCCCTGGGTAATGTGCAACTGCCGCGCCGCCGTGCTGATGCTGCCGCTACGCGCTACGGCCACAAAGGCGCGCAGCAAGCTGATATCGATATCGCGGGGTAGGGTCATGGGGCGGGGCCATTACAGATGCTAATGCCGGCATTATAAACATTCGATTTTGCCCGTCGCCCGCCTTGTATAGCGTGGCGCCTCTAACACACGGGGAGCAGGCGATGATTGGCAGCAATTCAGCACTCAATATCCAAGCGGCATTGGCCCAGGTGAGCGACTACTGGTCACCGCAGGTGGTGGGCCAGGTCAACAACCAATACATCAAAGTCGCCAAGCTTAAAGGCGAGCTGATCTGGCACGCCCATGCCGACGACGACGAAATGTTTATGGTGGTCTACGGCACCCTGAAAATTCAGTTCGAAGACGGCGACGTGCTGCTGCAACCCGGCGAGTTCTTCGTCGTGCCCAAACAGGTTCGGCATAACCCGGTAGCCGAGCAAGAGTGCGGCATCGTCCTGATTGAAACCGTGACCACCCAGCACACCGGCGATGAACAGACCTCCAGAACCGTACCCATTGCCAAGCAGTTAGGTCGCCACACAGCCGCGGCCGATTAAGGAATGCCCCATGTCTGAACTGCTGCTGGCGTTACTGTTGTTTGTTTTAGTTGCCACCATTAGCCCCGGTGGCGCCACCGCCTTAGCCACCGCATCCGGCGCCAACTTCGGCTGGCGGCGCTCGCTGCCATTGTTGTTTGGCATCTCACTGGGCTTGGCCAGCATGGCCGCAGCGGCTGCCGCCGGCTTGGGCGGTCTGATCGTGGCCATGCCAGCGCTGCAACTGGCGATGAAACTCATTGGCTCGGTTTACCTGCTCTGGCTCGCCCTACAGCTCGCCCGGCGCGGCGCCCCAGGCAAGGCCGCCACCGCGCAGCAACCGGCGCGCTTTTTCACCGGCGTCTGGCTGCTCTGGCAAAACCCCAAAGCCTGGGCCATGACCGTCAGCGCTGCGGCCTCATTCGCCGCATTGACGCCAACCCCGGCAACCTTGGCGCTGCTGCTAGGCCTGGTGTTCGCGCTGTTTTCGCTAATCTCGCTGGCACTCTGGTGCGTGGCTGGCTTGATGCTAGCGCGGGCGTTAAAGACCGAGCGGCAGTGGCGGGTTTTGAATGGTTGCCTGGGGGCGCTGCTGGTGGCTTCGATTGTGCCGCTTTGGCGGTAAGCGCTGTTCCGCTATGCAGAAACATCATCCGCCAGACCTGCAAAGTAACGACTGCCGCGTAATCACTGTGGCGGTAAGCCGCAGTGATATGGAGTCGGTACAGGTGGCGATCAACAACACCGGAACGAGCTGTGCCTATGCGCCGCTGAAGCTCGATAGCGGGCGGCACTTGCGCCTGCGTGAAACACAGTTTGGCGGAGCAGACGGCTGTAACTACGGATCCGAAGCGGGCGAAAACCCCAACGTAGTCAGCTGCCGCCATACAAGCCTATTGGGTTGCAACCAGTGGTCATTCGTCAGTCGCAGGACGCTGACTAGGGAGCGACGGTCAACGTTAGGCCGGGGGCGCGGGGAATAGGTTGGCTAAGGGCTTCGCCCCTTGTTGGTGTCACTGTATAGACGGCTTGGTGCGCGCAGCACACCCTACGGGGCGGAGGCCGCCGCGCGCCCGCCACGGCTAACCAGTAGGTTGATCAGTGCTCTGACGCGCGCTGCGTCTTCGGCCGTAGCGGGGTTGTAGACAATCATGCCAAGGTCGGGGCGGCCATCTACGGCGAAGCCTGAGTATTCCAGTTCGATAGCTCCCTGGCCGGCATGGTGCAGGCGCTTGGTGCCTTCGCCATGGACGCGCACATCGTTGTCGCGCCATAGGGCGGCAAACTCGGGGCTTTGGCTGCACAGTTCATCGACCAGTTGGCGTACTTGCGCGGTTGCTCCGGCGCGGATGGCGTCGGCGCGAAAGGCACCGACAATAAACCGCGCCATGCTCGCCCAGTCGTCCTGCTTGGCGCGTGCCGCCGGGTTGCAAAAGATCAGGCGCAGAATGTTGCGCTGCCCCACCGGCAGCAGGCTGTAGTCGGTAAATACCGCTGCGGCGGCGCGGTTCCAGGCCAGTACGTCCCAGGTTGCGGTTTTGATAATGGCGGGGCTGTATTCGAAGGTGTCCAGCAGCCGTTGCAGGCGCGGGGTTACGCCCTGCGGTTCGCGGTACACCACTTCCGGTGGGTGGCCGAAGGCGAGCAGGAACAGGTGTTCGCGTTCGGGTTCGGTCATCAGCAGGCTAGCGGCGATGCGGTTCAGCACTTCGGCGGACGGTGCGCCGCCACGGCCCTGTTCCAGCCAGGTGTACCAGGTGGGGCTGATATTGGCCCGCTGCGCCACTTCTTCGCGGCGCAGCCCGGGCGTGCGCCGACGCGCGCTGGAGTAGCCAAAACTGGCCGGGTCCAGGCGGGCGCGGCAATCCTTTAAATACGTGCCTAAAAGCTCAACTGCCGACTCGCCCATGCGCCACCCTGTTAGTGTTTATACCCTGATAACTTCACGGCTTTTACCGGATAAACACTACGCGCACGCTGCCATCTCCCGCAAAGAGAGAATTGCCCCATGCGCGTATTTGTTACCGGTTCAACAGGCTTTATCGGCACCCAGGTTACCCAGGAATTACTCAGCGCCGGCCATCAGGTGCTCGGCCTGACCCGCTCCGATGCGGGTGCGCAAACGTTGCAGGCACTCGGCGCCGAGGTACAGCGCGGCGACCTCAGCGACCTGCCCGGCCTGCAGCGCGGTGCCGAGGGCTGCGATGCAGTAATTCACACGGCCTTCGATCACAATTTCGCCACCTTTGTCGCCAACTGCCAGCAGGATGCGCGGGTAATCGCCGCCCTGGGCGCGGTGCTGGAAGGCTCGCCGCGACCATTGCTGTTGACCTCCGGCACGGCCATTGGCGCCGCGGCCGGGCACGCCGCCGATGAAGATTACGCTGATCTTAACCACGCCAATCCAAGGGTGGCCTCGGAACAGGCCGGGCAGGCGTTGAGCCAGCGTGGGGTCAATGTGGTGGTGATGCGTTTGTCGCAAATTCACGACCCGCTACGGCAGGGGTTGGTCAGCTATGTGATTGACCTGGCGCGGCACAAGGGTGTGTCTGCGTATCTCGGTGAGGGCCTGAATCACTGGTCTGCTGCGCACGTGAGCGACACCGCGTTGCTCTATCGCCTGGCGTTGGAAAAACACCAGCCTGGCGCCCGTTATCACGCCACGGCCGAGTCGGCCATCAGCTTTCGTGAGATTGCCGAAGCCGTTGGCCGTGGCCTGGGCGTACCAACGCAGGCGATTACTGCCGAGCAGGCGCCTGCGCACTTCGGCTGGCTCGCAGGCTTTGTTGGCAAAGAGATGAGCGCCGCCAGCACTAAAACCCGCGAGCGCTTGACGTGGCAGCCAAAGGGACCGGGTTTGCTATTTGATATAGCCACCTGCCTGGCGCGCCCTCAGCAATAAGGCGCTGGTGAGGGGGCGGCGCTGACATTGACGTGCTCGATCACCTGATTGGCGCAGTCGGGCAAGTCAGCGCTGCTGGGCTTGGGCACACTCGGGGTAACGGATTTTCACCTAGGCTAATCCGACCGACCATGCAGGAGAGCACGATGTCCAGAGGCGCCCCGATTCCCCGTAACAAGGAAAACGATTACTCCAGCGAGCAAGCCAGCGTGCGCCGCGACTTTATCAAGGCGCAAACCGGTGCGGCGCTGGATACGGTGGGCAAGTACGCCATCGACCCCGAGGTTACCCGCGGCAATATCGAAAACTTTATCGGCGTGGTGCAGATGCCGCTGGGGCTGGCTGGCCCGCTGCGCATTGAAGGTGAACATGCGCGCGGCGATTTCTATGTGCCCATGGCCACCACCGAAGGCACCCTGATTGCCAGCTACAGCCGGGGCATGCGCGCCATCAGCGCCTCGGGCGGGGTGAAAACCACAGTGGTCAAACACTCCATGCAACGCGCGCCGGTGTTTATGTTTGCCGATGCGTTGCAGGCGCGCGAATTTGGCGCCTGGCTGGTGCGCGAATTCGAAACCATCAAGGCGGTAACCGAAACCACCACCCGCAGCGGCAAGCTGTTCGAGATTGAGCAGTACCCCGTGGCCAATATGCTCTACACCCGTTTTTGCTACACCACCGGCGATGCCGCCGGGCAGAACATGACCAGCAAGGCGACCTTTGCTGCCTGTGAATGGATTAAAGCCAACCACCCGTTGCAGCCGCGCTACATCTTGTCCGGCGCCATCGATACGGACAAAAAACACTCGGCCATGAACATGATCCAAACCCGTGGCAAACGGGTCATCGCCGAGTTCACCCTGACCCGCGAAGTGGCCCACGAGCTGCTGCGTGTCGACCCCGCCAACCTTTATCGCTATCGGCAGATTGCCGCCGTTGGAGCGATCCAATCCGGCGCGGCCTACAGCGGCGCCCACTCGGCCAACGGCCTGGCGGCGATGTTTATCGCCACCGGCCAGGACGCCGCCAACGTCGCTGAGTCCCATGGCGGCATCACCTACGGGCAACTGCTGGATAACGGCGACTACTACTGGTCGGTAACGCTACCGGCTGTTATCTGCGCCACCCACGGCGGCGGCACAGGCCTGCCAACGCAGCGCGAGTGCCTGCAAATGCTCGATTGTTATGGCGCCGGCAAGGCCGACAAACTGGCGGAAATTATTGCTGCGGTGGTACTGGCGGGGGATGTATCGCTGACCTCGGCGATATTGGCCGGCGACTGGGTCAGCAGCCATGAGGCGTTGGGGCGAAATCGTTGAGTCGCTGATTTGTTCAGCGCTCGCGGTTAAAAGTCCGGAGCCTCGCGCTCCGGACTTCAGGGTGTGTTGCGAGGGGTTTTAGTTTTGCTGCCCAGCAGAGAGCAGCGCTTCAATCACGCTCAATGCGGCTTTTTCCTCTTTGCTGATTTTGCTGCCAAAACCAAGGAAGCCTCCGCCCGAGGAGGATGCCACCGCTTTGCCAAAGGCCAGTAAGTCGGCCTTTAAGTCAGCAGCCAGGCTGCCTTCGGTGTTTTTGGCCAGCAGTTGGTTAACGCCCAGGAAGTACAGCGGCGCATAGAAATTGCCGGATGTGTAGCGTTCCAGGAAGTCCATCAGCAAGGCTTGGCCCTGCGGCGCATGCGGGGTGAGTTCACTCATGATGCGTTGCATCAGCACGCTTGGGTATTTGCCAGACTCTTTGAACAGGTCGCCAAAGGCCTTGATTTCCTTCTCGTCGACTTTACCGTCGGCGCCGGCCACCATAAAAAACACTGCCAGCGGCGCGTCGCGTAACTGCGCCCATTCTTCGCTGGAAAAGCCGCTGAACCCGGACATGCGCGTCAGCTCTTTCTTGAAGTGCGCGTTCCAGATGGCGGCCCCTTCGGTGTGCTCATCGCGGCCGGCGAAAAACGCATCCATCAGCGGCTGCACATCGCCCGTTTCCAGGTTCTCAAGGCCAAGCAGCTTGGGCCTGAATACTGCAAAACCGTCGCTGCTCTGTGCGTGTCGGTAGGGGAGGGCCATGCGCAGTTCGTGCTTGGGCTCCTCGTAGGTGCAGATATTCAGTAACAACGCATCCACCTTGCCCACGTCCGGCAACGTGACAAAACCATCCACCGCCCAAAAGCCACCCGCTGCATTCCAACGGTTGCCGGCATACATACTTTGCCCTTCTTCCATGGCTTCTTGAGCGTTATCAGCGACCACGCGCACCATGCGGGTCTGGCCATCGGTGGTGAGATAGCCGTAAATCGGTACTAACAATTCGCCAGTGCTAACACTGGACACGGCATGTGCGGCCAGCCGGCCGGCCATCTTGTAGGTTTCTTGCATCGCTACGTCCTTATAAGGCTACGAGAATAGTTAGGGCTTACGGTGGAGCAGGGGTACAGCGAGTGGCGCGGTGTTACGTAACGTATTTGTGGCAGGTGCGGGCTGTGCTTTCGCTCTAAGGCGCGGGTCTTGAGGGGGGATGTCGCGCTTTTCTGCGCGGTGAAGACGGAGGCAATCTGGCACACCTTGCCCGCGTCATAGCTGATGCGCAGCGTTGCCGAAGGCACATCGGTCTTGGCGAACACATACTGCTGACCTTGCATCAGCGATGAGCAACCGTTGCGTGGCGCCAGGCCAAGCAGCATGGCGGCTGCTCGGCTATATCGATCCTTGAAAACCATCAACCACTCCCTGTGTATGGCGCCGTCGCTGTCGTGACGGCTATGGCTCAATAGCGCGCCATGATACGGGATCACGGCTTGAAGCAAACAGACCCTGCGCACAGCTAAGGTCGCGGATTTGTCCACGAGCCCACGTCTAGCAGAGCGCCTTGGCAAAGAACACCCGCCCAAACCCATCCTCGCTGCGCCGGTCCGTTTCCACGTAACCAAGCCGTGGGTAGATGGCGAGGTTGTCGGTCATCTTTTCATTGGTGTACAGCTGCACCGCAGCAAGCCCGGCTTGCCGGGCGGTGTTCTCGCAAAACTCGATCAGCCGCTTGCCAATGCCTTGGCCGGCCATGGCTGGCAGTACCGCTACGCTTTCTAGCTGCATATGGTTGGCTGCGGGGTAAAAAACGATAAAGCCTTGCAGGGCGCCGTCACTGTTCCGATGTACATACACATGACCGGCGGCGATTTGTGCACGAAAGTCTGCCGCCATGGGCGCGGGTGCTTTGCCGATGCTGGCGACATAGCGTTGGTAGGCCTGCTGGGCACAGGTGCGGATGGCGGCTTCGTCACCGGCGTTGGCTTTGCTGATCATGCTGGGCGCTCACTGTTGTGTATGGCGGCAGTTTCAGTACTCTGCCCGGTTGTTGGAGGGAGGCAAACCCTCTATCTCGTCTGGCCTGGGGAGGCCCTATGTTAGTCGACGCGTACCGCTATAAAGCTTGGGCCGATGAGCGCACCCTGGGTGCTGTTGCCGAGTTGGAGCAGGCAGACGTAGCCAATTCAGCCGTGGCGTTTATGCGCCAACAACTCAACCACATGGTGATCGTCGAAGAGCTGTTCAGGGCTCGACTATCGGGCACGCCAACCCCTCATCCGGCCACCAATACCAGCGTGGTGCCGGCGCTGCACGAACTGCAGCAGCGCTTGCGGCAAAGCAATAACTGGGCACGTGACTATATCGCCAGCGCGAGCGCAGATGAGCTGTGCGAGGCCGTGGCTTTTGAGTTTGCCGATGGGCAAAGGGGCCTGATGACCCGCCAAGAAATGCTCTTTCACCTGATTAATCATGGCACCTACCATCGCGGTGCCATTGGCCATGCGCTGGACGTGGGCGGCGGCAAACGCCCTGCCGATACCTACACCGTATTTATCCACAGCGCCGAGCCGCAGCGCCGGCAGCACCCGGCATAAATGACTGGCGCTTAAGCCACGGGCATTACTACCGCTGCAAATTAATCTGCGCCACAGGCCAACCAGCGCGGGCAAGACTGCCTACAATGTCTGCCCGAATATCCCGCTGCCCCGGACAAGGAACCTGCCGCCATGGCCTCTCCAGACAAACAAAAAAAACGTGCCCAGCGCGCCAAAACCAAGGCCAAGCAAAACCGTTCGGGCAAGTCCAAAGCCACGGTCATCCACCCGCTGCTGGCTAACCCACTGATCAACGAACCGTTCGATGATGTTGAAATTGACCTGAGCACCTTCGACTTCAAAGACATCGAAGAAAACGGCTTCGACCCCGCGCACTTCGACGACCTGTTCCAAGCCATGCAAGCCGGCGAAAGCATCAGCCTGCTCGCCATGTGCCTGGTGTTTCTGCAATACCCGGTGCTGGAACTGGTGGTTGCCGAGGAAGCACAAGAACCAGCCACCGATTTTATGATGGGCCTGCTGATTGTTTACCGCGGCATCTTCCATGACGACGATGAAGACAGCGCCGTGGCCTGGGTCAGCAGCGAGGCGTTCCAGCAGGCCTTTGACGAAGCGTCGATGATTCTGCAAAAGCGCGACTCGCGCGGTAACCCAGGTGCTCGCGCTTAACATCCCTATTTAAAGGCCGCGCTTGTGATGGACGCGGACCTGCCCGGAGCCAGCTTCTCGATGTTTACCCTTGTACACCTGGACACACCGCCGCCCGAGGCCCTGAAAAGTCAGGTGCTGCAAATGGTGGTGGACTACTTCAGCGACGTCAGCCCGGTGCCGTTAACGCCGAGTAACCCGCTCTATCAGTTGTACCAATACGTGATTGGCTACGAGGTGCACTTGTATCTGCACGCCATGGACAGCGCGCTGGCGAGCAGCGCCCGCTTGATCTTGGCGCTGGACGATAACGACCCCTCGCAGGTGCTGGGGTTTGCCCTGTACCTGCCGAGCGAAGATGATGCCCTGGCTGGCACCCTGGCCTACCTGGCCGTGCAGGCCAGTCAGCGCCGCAAGGGGATCGCCACGGCCATGCTGCAGCGAGTACTCGCGCATCGCCCCCACGTTGAACTGGCCTGTGTGGCAAGCAAAGTACCGACCTTCGAGGCCATGGGCTTTCAGGTAGTCGCCGCGCAAGGGCCGCAACTGGTGCTGAGCACCCGCAACTACCGCTCCGGTGGCATGGTGGCGGTGCAGGATTTGGCACCGATTTACCAATCCAAAGAAGTACGGCAGATCCACACCTACCTGCTCAAGCAACACGGCAATAAAGCCATGAGCGAAGCCGAGAGCAAACGCGACCGCTTGCTCGACCAACTGACCTATCAGGCCCAAGTTCTGTTCAAAGAGCGCTTTCCGACGATTCACTGATGGCGGGGTGTGCCCCACATTGCAGACACGGACGACATCCATGCACATACGCCCCCTGACCCATGACGACCTGCCCAGCGCCAGCGCCCTGTGCCTGGACGCGTTTATGCAGGCCGTCGCCCCCTCGCTGTCAGCGCAAGGCGTGCAAACCTTCGCCAAGGCGGCAGCAGCGCAGGCCTTTGCCGAACGCATAAAGGGCGACAATCTGCTGCTGGTCTGCGTGGCGGATGGCGCAATAACGGGACTGATTGAACTCAAAGAAGGGCGCCACGTGGCCATGCTCTTTGTCGCGCCGGGCTGGCAGCGTCGCGGCATTGGTAGGCGCCTGATAAATGCGGCAATGGCGCAGGCCAGGGCTGAGGTCGTCACCGTCAGAGCGTCGTTGTCTTCCATGGCCGCCTACGAACGCTACGGTTTTTTCCCAACGGGAGAGGTCAGCGAGTTCGCCGGTCTGGTCTACCAGCCAATGGAAAAAACCTTAGCTCGGGAATAAGTGCCCGCTTTATTGGCGTAGGGGCATCTGCCTATAACAATCATTGGGTGCGTTAGCGTACAGACAACTACGCACCGCGCCCGGCACTGTGCCAGTGAAACCCACGGCGTATTGGCAATGGGTCACACGTGCCGAGGGTTGTATGGATCGATTAAAGCCGCCGGGGCCTTGGAGTGATGGTGTGCGTGAGCCTCGGGAGCCGTTGAGTCCGCTACCTAGCCGCGATTTGCGTGGGCCGCCGCCAAAGCCGGCGTTGGATGTTAAGACGCTGGATCAGCGTGCAGCCGATCAGGCCTTTGGCACGTCGCCAGATGAAGCCTTGCCACCGGCCATGGCGAAGTATCAAAGCGAAGGGCCGTCCAAGCATCCACGGGTTAAATACCGCCCCGTTGCCGAGCTACCTGTTGAGCATGATTCTGAGCCGAGCGCGCCATGAAAAACGCATTATGGGCGGCTGGCCAATGGTGCTCCAGGGTGCTGGCGCGTACCTGGTTTTTGATTACCGAGAGTGACCCACCGGAAAAGCGCAAAAAGGGCATTCGTGTGTTTGGCCCTCGCACGCGCCGTGCACCTGAGGGCGATAGGCCCGAGGCTTAAACCTCGCAGGCTCGGTATTCGCCACCGCCGGCCGCTTTGGCTCGGTACATGGCCGCGTCAGCCCGGTTGATCAGCCCTTCAAAGGACTGCCCATCTTGCGGGTAAAAGCTGATGCCGATGCTGATGCGGGTGGTTATCCGGTGTTCATCAATATGGAAAGGTTGGTCGATGGTGTTAACCAATTGGCTGGCCAGAGTGATGGCGATAGTGGTGCGTTCCAGATGGCTGATCAGAATCGCGAACTCATCGCCAGCCAGCCGGGCGACCACGTCGGAGCTGCGCACTGCGCGGCTCAAACGCTCGGCCACGGCCACTAGCAGCTTGTCGCCAACGGTATGCCCGAGGGTGTCGTTAATGCTCTTGAAC
>NZ_JBBNAH010000115.1:0-1457 GCF_037994325.1 Pseudomonas sp. | reverse complement strand
AACCGGTGGAGCAGGTGTTTCGTTGATTTCCAGGCCGCCGTCGTCCCCGCGTAGGCGGGGACCCAGAATCTCCGATCTGACAACAATTCTGGATTCCCGCCTGCGCGGGAATGACGGCGGTGTTTATGCGATTTCCGTGGTGCCTTTTACCTCGGCATCCTTCGGCAACGGCATCCAGCGCGGGCCTTTGGCGCCATACACTTCAGCCGGCTCGGGGAACACCACCAGCAGCACCAGGTACAACACCGCCGCCAGACCCAAGGTCACCGGCAGGCTGATGTCGATGCCATTGGCCAAATTGCCCAGCGGCCCAACAAACTGCCCTGGCAAGTTCACAAAGCACAGGCCAATCACCGCGCTGGGCACCCAGGCGCCCATACCGCGCCAGTTCCAGCCGTGGGTGAACCAGTAGCGGCCACCTTTTTGCCCACGGGTGAACACTTGCAGGTCGTCAGCGTAGTAGTCGCCACGGCGAATGATCAGGCCGAGGATCATGATCACCATCCACGGCGTGGTGCAGGTAATGATCAGCACGGCGAAGGTCGACACGCTCTGCACCAGGTTGGCGGCGAAACGGCCAATAAAGATAAAGGCGATCGACAGCACGCCAATCAGCAGGGTGGCTTTAACCCGGCTCAGTACCCGCGGGAACACGCTGGACATATCCAGGCCCGTGCCATAGAGCGAGGTAGTGCCGGTCGACATCCCGCCAATCACCGCAATCAAACACACCGGCAAGAAGAACCAGGTCGGGCATACAGCGAGCAGACCACCGACATAGTTATTGGCGGCGATATAGTCCGGCGCTTTGATCGCAACAATGGTGGCGGTGGCCAGGCCAAACAGGAACGGGATCAGGGTCGCCAATTGGGCGAAGATCACCGCCGCCATAATGCGGCCTTTGGAGGTTTGTCTAGGGATGTAACGCGCCCAGTCACCGAGGAATGCGCCGAAGGAAATCGGGTTGCTCATGGCCACCAGCGCGGCGCCAATAAAGGCGGCCCAGAAGCCTTCGCTGCCGAGGTTGACGCTGCCGGCATAGGCGCTGTCAAAGGTGCTGGCAAAAGCAAAGATACCAAGCAAGAACAGCACGCTGGCGCTCCACACCGCCACCTTGTTTACCCAGAGCAAAAAGCGGAAACCGTAGATGCACACGGTCAACACCAACAGGGCGAACAGACCGTAGGCCAGGCCCAGGGTCAGGTCGGTTTCCGGCAGACCGATCAGGCGCTTGGCGCCGCCGATCAGGGCATCCCCCGAGCTCCACACCGACAGCGAGAAAAACGCGATGGCGGTCAGCAGCGAGAGGAACGAACCGACGATACGACCATGCACGCCGAAGTGCGCGCCGGACGATACCGCGTTGTTGGTGCCGTTCAACGAACCGAATAAACCCATGGGCGCAAGGATCACCGAGCCAACCAGTACGCCGAGCAAAATCGCCCACACGCCAGCCT
>NZ_JBBNAH010000114.1:0-2582 GCF_037994325.1 Pseudomonas sp. | reverse complement strand
GCCGTGGTGCGCACAGCACACCCTACTGGCAGTCGTGCCAACCATCGTCCATCATTGCCGCCCCTGCTCTGCTGCGGTTTGCGCCATGCCTGTTTTCACCACCCCGTTCGCCAGCCTCGACCTGTTCCGCCAACCGCCGCAGCGCGACGATCCGTTGCAGGCCTTTGATGCGGCAGACGAGTACCTGCTTAACCACCTGGCCGAGCAAGGCCTAGCCAGTGACGCCCGGGTGTTGGTGTTAAACGACAGTTTCGGCGCCCTTGCCGCCAGCCTGGCGGGTAAGGCCCAGGTAGTCAGCAGTGGCGACTCGCATCTGGGTGCCTTGGCGCTAACCCATAACCTGGCATGCAACAAGTTGGCAGCGGACAGCGTGCAGTTTGTAGCCTCCAGCCAAACCGTCAGTGGCCCCTTCGACTGGGTGCTGATCCGTATCCCGAAAACCCTGGCGCTATTGGAAGAACAGTTGATCCGCCTGCACGGCCAACTTGCGCCGGGTGCGCAGGTGGTGGCGGCCGGCATGGTCAAGCATTTGCCCCGCAGCGCTGGCGACCTGCTGGAACAATTTATCGGCCCGGTGCAGGCCTCGTTGGCGGTGAAAAAAGCCCGCCTGCTGTTTGCCACGCCCAGCGAAAAACCCCAGCCCAGCTCGCCCTACCCCAGCCGCTACCGCCTCGACAGCCCGGCCATTGAACTGCTGAACCATGCCAATGTGTTTTGCCGTGAGGGCCTGGATATCGGCACCCGCGCCTTTCTTCCGCACCTGCCGAAAAACCTTGGCAGCGCGCGCGTGGCCGACCTTGGCTGCGGCAACGGTGTACTCGGTATTGCCTGCGCCCTGGCCAACCCCGAGGCGCAACTGACGCTGGTGGATGAGTCGTATATGGCGGTGCAATCGGCCAGCGAAAACTGGCAGGTCGCGCTGGGCGAGCGCGCCGTGGATATCCGTGCCGGCGATGGCCTGGCTGAGCAGCCGGAAGATTCGCTGGAGATCGTGCTGTGCAACCCGCCGTTTCACCAGCAGCAGGTGGTGGGCGATTTCCTCGCCTGGCGTATGTTCCAGCAGGCCCGCGCGGCCTTGGTCACCGGTGGCGAGCTGTGGATTGTCGGTAACCGCCACCTCGGCTACCACGCCAAGCTAAAGCGCCTGTTTCGTGGGGTTGAGCAGGTAGCGGCGAACCCAAAATTCGTGATTTTGAAAGCCATCAAATAACCGCGCCATCCCAACCGTAGGGTGTGCTGTGCGCACCACGGCGTACACACGCCCATCGCTTGGTGCGGGTTAGAAATCCACCGTTGCCGACACTTTTAAGGTGCGCGGTGCGCCCTGGGTCAGGTAGCTGCCGTTGGCGGATTTCCAATAGGCTTTATCGGCGACGTTTTCCACCCCGGCGCGCAGGGTGATATCGCGCTCGTCCATTTTGAAGGTGTAGCGGGCGCCGAGGTCGAAGCGCGTCCATGCCGGGATGCCCAGGTCGTTCGCCGAGTCGTAATACTGGCCGCCGGTGCGCAGCATCAGGCCATTAACCGCCAGGCCCTGCACGCCGGGCACATCCCAGTCAGCGCTGAGGTTGTACTGAAATGTCGGTACACCGACGCCACGGTTGCCATCGTTAACGCCGCGCACCGTGACGTTATTGA
Source organism: Pseudomonas sp. (assembly GCF_037994325.1). Taxonomy (GTDB): domain Bacteria; phylum Pseudomonadota; class Gammaproteobacteria; order Pseudomonadales; family Pseudomonadaceae; genus Aquipseudomonas. The sequence goes on along the minus strand of NZ_JBBNAH010000114.1, from coordinate 944 downwards.
CCGTGGCCACAGTACCGCGCAGTTCGCTGTCTATCAGCGTGCCGCCAGCAAGCAAGCGCAGGCCTGGCAGCGGCTCGCCAAATACGCTGAATTCAATACCACGGTTGCGTTGTTCGGCGTCAACGCTGGAGACCGCGCCTAAGCCAGTACCCATGGTCACCAATTGCGGCTGCTCGATGCGATAGACGCCCAGATTGGCACCAAAGGTTTGCCAATCGAGCTTGATCCCCGCCTCAATCTGTTTGGACCGATACGGCGGAAACATTTCCCCCGAGTTGCCCGCCGCGGTACTCACCTGTCCCGGCGATAGCCCCTCAATACGGTTGGCGTACAACGACAGGTACTCGGTGGGTTTGACCACCAAGCCATATACCGGGGTGTTGATACTCTGGTCGTACGCCGCAGCGCGCACACCAGTGCCAGCGTTCCAGGAATTGGTCACGATCTGCTGGCGACGAATGCCGGCGGTAAACAACACACGGTCATCAAAAAAACCCAGCGTGTCGGATACCGCCAAGCTACGGGCGATGGCCGAACCGGTTTTGCGCGGGTCGTGGATATCGCCGTTAATCGTGGCGCGCGGCTCGGGGCTGGGGAACGGGTCGTACAAATTACCCGGTAAGCGGTTAGCAACCGTGGTGGACTCGTTGGCGCTGCGCCATTCCCGCCAGTTGCCGGTCAAACCGAAATTCACGTTGTGCGTGACCGGCCCGGTATCGAAATGACCGCGCAAGCCGCCCAGGGCGCTGCGGCTTTCTTCATCACGCGGGGCATACAGGCGGCCGACCCGCCCGCTGCCGTCAAGGCTGGAAACGTAGAGCGAGGAATACACGCCATTCTCGCGGGTGTACTTGCCGCCCACGGCGCCGTACAGGGTCCAGTGGTCGTTGAGGTCGTACTCGCCGTTGACCATGCCAAAGGTGTCCTCCAACTGCGAGTACGAC
>NZ_JBBNAH010000113.1:0-2451 GCF_037994325.1 Pseudomonas sp. | reverse complement strand
ACATCACACTCGGTAAAAAGTAAAATCGCTTTGCCCTGCTGTTCCAAGCGCTTGATTTTGTCGTTCTTAAATAAAGCGCTCGAACAGCTGTAGTAACCCTCGCTTCAGCCCCCGCCTGCTTGCTCGTTCAGTCATTTACCCGCCCTGGTACTACACGGCCGCACACATATTCCTGCCTATCGAACTGAACAAGCTTCTGGCCTCTAGCACAGAGTTGTTTCAGAATCGTGTCACTCGCGGTCGCCGCTCCCCACTTTGGTCATCCAGTGGTTTGCAGACTGGCTCGGACTCTCTCTGCCTTATCTCAGGAGCTCCTGTGCGCATTTACGGCCCATGGCTGCAGCACCCTACTTTTTCTCTGATTGCCCGCAGTTTTCTCCTGCTCGTTGTGCCGTTGCTTAGCCGTTACGTGCTCGGTTGGTCGAATGGCTTCGGCTATCTGTCGGACCTGGCCATCGGCACCCTGTTGATCGTGCTGCTGCATAACCGCCCGTTGTGGCTGACCTTGCCAGTGCTGCTGGTGTGGAGTCTGTTTACCCTGAGCGCCGCCGAACTGGTCGGCGCCGTTGGCCGTATGCCGGAAGTCAGCGACCTGCAATACCTGATCGACCCGCAGTTTGTTGGCCACTCAACTCAAGGTGGCGGCCTCACTTACCCGCTGCTCGCCGCAGGCTTGGCACTGGGCCTGCTGGCCAACGTGTTGGTGCGCCGACAGAAGAACACCGCGCCTTTACCGTTTTATAGCTATGCCCTGCCCCTGGGTTTCGCCGCCCTGCATGCCAGCGGCCAGTACCTGACACCCAGCGAAGCCGTGCAATGGAAGCAATTCAACCTGCCCCACAAGCTGCTTGCCGAAGCCTTCAATAACGAGCAAACGCGCCTGGAAGCCTGGCTGGACGATGACGACCCCGAGAGCAAACCGGATATCGCCGGCCTTAGCCAACTCGACCTCAATGGCAACAAGCTATTCGCCGGCAAAGGCCAGGCGAAAAACGTGCTGATCGTGACCTTGGAAGGCATACCCGGCGCCTATATCGCCACCGACCGCCAGGCCCTGCACAGCAGCTATGGGGAAGACTTGATGCCGCGCTTGAGCCAATGGGCTGAGCGCGGCATGAATACGCCGGACTACGTCCTGCACAGCCACCAGACCATTCGCGGCCTGTACGCCATGCTCTGCGGCGACTACAGCAAGCTCGACAGCGGTACGCCCAAAGGCGTGGAACTGCTCAATAGCAACACCCGCAACCTGCAATGCCTGCCAGCGCAGTTACGCGATCAAGGTTTCCACACCAGTTTTCTGCAAGGCGCCGGCCTGCGCTTTATGGCCAAAGACAAAATCATGCCGCACATGGGGTTCGCAGAAACCCTGGGCCTCAGTTGGTTCAAGAACAAGCCGTACCTAGAATTCCCTTGGGGCATGGACGACAAAGCCTATTTCGAAGGCGCGCTTAAACACGTCGGCGAACTGCGCCAGTCGAAACAGCCGTGGATGCTCACCCTGCTCACAGTTGGTACACACCAGCCCTACTCGGCGCCGCAGGAGTATCTGGACCGCTACCCCAGCGCAAAACAGGCGGCCATCGGTTACCTCGATGACGCCGTGGCCGACTTCCTCGCCGGTTTGGAGAAACAGGGCGTGCTCAAAGACACCCTAGTTATCGTCACCTCCGACGAATCCCACGGTATCGACGACGTGCGTCTGGCCTCAGCCTGGGGTTTCAACCTGATTCTGGCGCCGGAACAAAGCCAGCTGCCGAAACTGAAAAGCGGCACCTACGGGCATGTCGACCTGACCGCCTCGGTGCTCGATTATTTCGACTTCCAGGTGCCGCCCAACCTGAGCGGTCGTTCGCTGTTCCGTGACTACAGCGGTGGCCGCGAAATCATGTCTTACACCAACGGCCTGCTGCGCCACCACGACGGCAAGGGCACCTTTACCGAGTGTGATTTCCAGCAAATCTGCCGCCGTTATGCCAGCGCAGGTTTTATTGCCGACCAAGCCAAATACCTGGGCCGTGAGCGCGGCAAACAAGCGCGCTTAATCAGCGACCGCGCCGCCCTGCTCGACCAATCGCTGAGCAACGGCCAGATCGGCCAGCAGTACCAGTTTGCCAGTAACGAACGCATCAGCCTGAAAGCGCTGGCCACCGACGATTGGGCCGACAACCTGATCGGCGCGCAATATCTGGAGCTGCCGCAGGGCACCCACACCAAAGTCACCCTGACCATTCGTGCCGTGCGCATGGCCAAGCAAGGCGCCAAGCTGCTGCTGAAAACCAAGGAGTTTGATCGCGATGTCGCCGGCCTGATTCCCCAACTGCCCGATTTGAAACCGGGGCAAACGCTCAACGTCAGCTTTGGCTTCGACAACCTGGAAACCCGCAAAGCCTTCTCCTTCCACCTGCTCGGCGAGGGCCGCGGCGCCATCGAAATCACAGACTTCAGCGT
>NZ_JBBNAH010000112.1:0-2534 GCF_037994325.1 Pseudomonas sp. | reverse complement strand
CAGCAGCATGCCGATCAGAATCAGCGGTATCTGCGGCAAGAGCGTGAGCAGCAGCCCGGCAAACATCAGCACAATCACCGCCCAAAGCACTTTGCGCCGGCCGAGTTTGTCGGCCAGATTGCCGACCCAGGCCGAGCTATAGATACCGGACAGGTACACCACCGAGAGCAGCCCAACCACGGCCTGGCTCATATGGTACGGCTCGCCCAGTAACCGATAGCCGATGTAGTTAAACAGCGTGACGAAAGCGCCCATCAGCAGAAAAGCCTCGAGAAACAACCACGGCAAGCCTTGGTCGCGCATGTGCAGCGCGTAGTTGTTGGCGAGGGTTTTCAGGTTTAGTGGGGTGGCGCGAAAGTGTTTGGACTCGGGCAGGATGCGCCAGAACAACAAGGCGCCGAGCAGCGACATAACCCCCAATGCACCAATCGCCACACGCCAGTTAACGAAGTCCACCAATACCCCGGCGATCAGCCGCCCGCCCATGCCGCCAACGGCGTTGCCAGCGATATACAAACCCATCGACAGGCCAATAAAGCGCGGGTGAATTTCTTCGCTCAGGTAGGTCATGCCCACCGCGGCCAGGCCGCTTAGCGACAAGCCGAGTAGCGCGCGCATAAGCAGTACGCCGTGCCAGCTCGGCATGCAGGCGCTGGCGATGGTGAACAGGGCGGCGGACAGCAGCGACACCACCATGATTTTCTTGCGGCCGATGGCATCGGAAATCGGTCCCGTAATCAGCAGCCCGATGGCCATCATGATGGTCGAAATCGACAGCACCAGGCTGCTTTGCGCAGCGTTCAGGCCGAACTCGGCCGACAGCACCGGCATCAGCGGTTGCACGCTGTAGAGCAGGGCAAAGGTGGCAAAGCCGCCGGCAAATAATGCCAGTGAGGTACGGACAAATTGCGGCGTGCCTTTTTCGATAAAGGCTTCGGTTTGTTCAACCGTGCTCACCACGTCGGCTGCCGCATCACGGGCGGCGTCGAGCAGGGCAGGGGCAGAGGAAGGGCGCACACAGACCTCGAAGAGCGTTCTTTTAGAAGAGAGTAGTCAGGTGCAAAGCATAGGGAGCGACGTTTATTATCTCCAATATATTGTTCGTTCTATTTGATAGGTTTAGCGACCTAATCCGTGTTGGAGCTTCACCATGGAATTGCGCCATTTGCGCTACTTTGTCGCCGTCGCCGAAGAGCTGCATTTTGGCCGCGCGGCTGAACAGTTGGGTATTTCCCAGCCACCCTTAAGCCAGCAAATTCAGGCGTTGGAAGAAGAGATCGGTGCACGCCTGTTCGAGCGCACCAATCGGCGGGTGGAACTGACCGAAGCCGGCCGCTTGTTTCTCGACGAAGCCAGGCAAATTCTCGCCCACGTAGAAAAGGCCACACAGATCGCTCGCCGCGCACAGCAGGGCGAGATTGGTGAGCTGAATGTTGGCTTTACCGCCTCGGCGCCGTTCACGTCCACCATTCCCCGTAGCATTCTGGCCTTTCGTCAAGCGCATCCGAATGTGCACCTGAGCCTGCAGGAAATGAGCAGCCGGATGGTGATTGAGGCGTTGCAGGAAGAGACCGTACAGGTCGGCGTGATTCGCCCGTTTCCGTTACCGGACAACATCAAAGCGGTGGAGTTGTTTCGTGATCCGTTGGTGGCGGTACTGCGCGCTGATCACCCGCTGGCGCAGGGCAGTGAAGACGGGATTTCCATCGCCGCGTTGGCGGACGAACCCTTTGTATTTTTCCCCCGTAGCTACGGCACCGGCCTGTATGACCAACTGATCGGGCTGGCGCGCAATGCCGGTTTCAGCCCACGCATTGCCCAGGAGGCAAGCGAAGCCATGACCATTATTGGCCTGGTATCAGCGGGACTTGGGGTGTCGATGTTGCCCGCCTCGTTTCGCCGCACGCGGGTTGATGGCGTGGTCTACCGCACCCTGCTGGATGAGGGCGCTACCAGTGCTGTATGGCTGGTGGTGCGCAAGGATCAGCGCGCGCCATTGGCGTTGGCGTTTGTTGAGCAGGTAACGCGGGAAGCGGCGGCGTTGCGCGGCCCGTAGGGGCGGCGAACGCATTGGTGCGCACAGCACACCCTACGGGGTTGTAGGGGATGCCGGTGCGCGCACCAAACGCTTTGCGGCGAACGTTACTTAACGGTCGCCAACTGCGCCTTCAACGCAACACCGGCCATGATCGCGCCAGCGTGGCACTCATAGTTGGTCGGGTTTTTGTATTCGACGCCTTTGTAGTTGCTGGCGATCTCGATCACGGCGTTGGCGCCCGCTGCTTTGGCGGCGTTGGCCAGTTTGATCACGGCCGATTGCATGGCCCAGGCGCAGGCTTCTTCGTCGCCTTTGTTAAAGGCGTTGGTTTTCTGGCTGGTGGTGATCTGTGGGTTGATCACGGTGACCTTGCCAGCAGGCTTTTTGCCGGCCATGTAGAACTTCACGGAGCCATCCAGCTTGCCGGCGGCGGTCGCCTGGGCGATCACGGTGTCCAGCGGCTGGTTGTGGTTGGTGTCGCGCGGCTGGCTGAGGC
>NZ_JBBNAH010000111.1:0-11585 GCF_037994325.1 Pseudomonas sp. | reverse complement strand
CGCCAGAACGCCATGTCGTGGTTGGGCCAGAGGTCACCGTCGGTTTCCTTGGCCAGCGCTTTGAGCTTGCGGATACTGTCGATCGCCAGGTCTTCGCGGTCCTGCCAGAGGGTGCCGGGGGCGATTTCGTCTTCAAGGTTTTCGATCAGGTCGGCCGCATCGCCGGCCAAGATCACCGGGCGGCCTTGCGGCAGTTCGATCAGCAGGGACATATGCCCAGCGGTATGCCCGGGGGTGTTGATGGCGCGCACACCGGGCACCAGGTCGTACTCGTCGCTGTGGATTTTCCAGCGGTAGTCGCCAGCAAAGTCATCGACAAAATACGCATCGTCAGCCTTGGCCCGCGCCGCTTCCAACTCGGCGCCATGCACATGCACTTCGGCACCACACACCTCGCACAAGCCGCCGGCATGGTCGAAATGCAGATGGCCGAGAAACACCACGTCGATATCCGCAGGCGTCAGGCCCAGGCGGGCGAAGTGCGCAGGCAGGCGTTGTTCTTCACTCATCTCGGGCGCGCCCATGGGAAAGCCCACGGGGTCGTACCAGCGCGCGCGCTGGATGGGGTCGTTGATCTTGGCGTAGTCGCAACCGACGTCGTAGAGAATGCGCCCGTGGGTGGTTTCGATCAGGTAGGCGAGAATCGGCGCTTCAATCTGCACGCCATGGCCACGGTTTAGCGTGGAGATGGTTTTGTCGTAGCGATGGGTCGCGGTGAGCAGCGGCCAAAGTTTTTTCACCTGAGTCATGGGCGAGCCCCTTCTGCGATCAGGCGTTGACTGTCGCACACGCGACCAAACAAACCACCTTCCACCGCCACCATGGCCAACGCCGCGGCATGCAGCTCAGGGTCGCCGGAGGCGCAGGCATCGCTGACCAGGGTGCAGGCGTAACCCCGTTCCACCGCGCTGCGCAGGGTGGAAGACACACACACTTCGGTGGTGACGCCGGTTATCCACAGGCTGCTGATGCCGCGATTGCGCAGCAGCAAGTCGAGGTCGGTGTGGGCAAAGGCGCTGTAGCCGGGTTTGTCGATAATCGGCTCGCCGCTCAGCGGTTGCAGCTCGTCGATCAGGTCATGGCCAAATTCGCCGCGCACCAGCAAGCGCCCCAACGGGCCGGGGTAGCCAATCGGTGCTCCGGCTTTTTCCGCGCGCAGGCGTTTGGCCTCGGGCAAATCGCTGAGGTCAGCGCGGTGCCCTTCGCGGGTATGCAGCACCAGCAAGCCGCGTTGCCGGGCATAGGCCAACAGCTGTTGAATGGCCGGAATGGGCGCACGCAGCAGGCCGATATCCAGCCCGGCCTGATCGGCATAACCGCCCGGCGCGCAGAAGTCGCGCTGCATGTCGATCACGATCAGGGCGGTGCTCACAACTTGAATTCCTTGCGCACAGCGGCGGCGATGCCTTGGGTAATGTCGGCGGCCATTTGCGCGCCCTTCGCGGCTGTCGAGCCTTTTGCCGAGGACAGCACGCCCGAGGCCGGCACCCAGTCGGTGCGGGTCGGGTACATGTCATACGGCGGGAAATCGGCGGGCGGTTCATCAGGGATCAGGTCGATACGCACCAGGTTTGGCAGGTAGTGCAGCATCAGCGAGGTTTCAATCACCGCCGCATGCTCCAGGGCAAAACCAGGGAAGCCGTCGGGGAACACCGAGGCCAGGGTCTGCTCGGTGCAGAAATCCCAATGCTCCAGGCGCATGACCTCAAGCTGGCTGTCCTTACCCAATTCACGCATGGCCAGCAGGATGCCTTCGGTGACAAACCACTGGTTTTCGTAATGGCCGTCCACCAGCACCAGACGGGTGACGCCATGGCGGGCAAATTCACGCACCGCATCGCGTACCAGTGAAATAAGCGTCTGCCCATCCAGGCTGGTGGTGCCACAGAAATGGTTACCGCCGCCGCATTTGGGCTGCGACTTGTAGCCGTAGGACAACGCCGGCGCCACCAGGCCGCCGATCTTGCCGGCCACGTCTTCACACAAGGCGCTGGCCAGCAGGGCGTCGGTGCCCAAAGGCAAATGCGGGCCATGTTGTTCGGTGGCGCCGCAAGGTAAAAACACTACCGGCGCGTCTTTGCGCACGCGGCGCTCGTATTCCACCCAGCTGAGCTGGTCCATGCGTACGGTCATTAAGAGGCCTCACAAGACGGTTGACTGTTAATTCGCGGCGGCCGCGCGGCCATTACCGCTGCCAGGGTGACCAACGCCCCGCCACACCATTCGCGCACGCCCAGTTCGCGCTCGCCAAACAGGGCGCTGGTGAGCACAGCGATCACCAGTTCCATCACCACCAGCACCGAGGCGCGGCCGATCTCGACATGGCTAAAGCCATATTGGGCAGTGGCCATGGCCACCAGCCAGAACACACCAAACAACAGCACCTGGCCCCATAGCGCCAGCGACATGGGCGGAACCGGGGTGCCTTGCAGTAGGCAAAACACCGCCCCTACTGCCGCGCTACCAAGAAAGGCCACTACGGATTTACTGGCCAACGGCACCTGGTCGGCGGCGCGGGTAACCAGGTTATTCATGGCAAAGGCAAAGCCGGCGACCAGTGCCAGCCAGTCGGCCGTGGTCAGCGGTTTAAAGGTGTCGCGGCTTAGCCCCAAGGTCAGCGCGATACCAAGCATGGCCAGGCCAAGGGCCAGTAACCGCTCGCCACTGAGCTTTTCCCCCAACGCCAACCAGCCGCCTAGCAAGCCCCACACAGGCGCCAGGTAAAACAGCAGCATCACCCGCACCACGTCGCCCTCGGACAACGCGCCGACCAGGCCGCCGGTACCAAAACCACCGAGCACGCCAATGGCAAACAAACCCCAGCGCTGTGGCCACCAGGCCTGGCGCTGCCAGAGCAACACCGGAATCGCCAGGCCGCAGAGCAAGCCATAGGTGGCGAGCACCACCGGCATACCGCTCAAACCCTGATCGGCAAAATGGTGCAGCGGCATCCAGCCCAGGCCCCACAGCACGGCGGCAAACAGCAGGATGCTTTCCGGTTTGAACAAAATGTTCATCCCATCCACGCCCCGCCATTGGCGCCGAGCATTTGCCCCTGGAAAAAACTGGCTTGCGGCGAGACCAGAAACAGCACGGCGGCGGCGATTTCTTCCGGGCGGCCGAGGCGGCCCATGGGAATGGCGACTTCCTTGGCGATCATTTCCGCGCTCATGTTTTCCGCACTGACCATGGGCGTATCCACCGGGCCCGGTGCCACACCATTGATACGAATAGAGGGAGCGAATTCGCGGGCAAGGGATTTAGTCAGGCCGATCACCCCGGCTTTGGCGGTGCAGTAGGCGGCGTATTTCTCCCGACCCAAATGACCCAGCTCGGAGGCAATATTGACGATGCTGCCCGAGCCGCGCGGCTGCATATGGCCCAGGGCGTGCCGACAGCAGCGGTATACGGCGCTCAGGTCGACACCGAGCAGGTTGGCCCAATCGTCTTCTGTGGTTTCCAGAAAGGGTTTTTCCAGAATGATGCCGGCGTTGTTGACCAGGATATCCAGGGCACCGGCCGCGAAAATCTGTTCAAACATGGCCGCCACTTGCGGCGCAGACGACACATCCGCCTCCACCGCCCGCGCCCAGCCACCGGCAGAGGTAATACGCGCGACCAAGCCGATGGCGGCACGCTCCTGACCCAAATGATTGATCCACACCTTGGCGCCGGCCTCGGCCAGAGCCAGTACTGTCGCGCGGCCAATGCCGGTAGCGGCGCCAGTGACCAGCGCGACCTGGCCTTTAAGAATTTGCTCGGTCATCAGTGCATTACCTCGCCATGGCTGACCGACAACGCTTGCCCGGTCAGCGGCAATGCCAGGGCACTGCCGAGAAACAGAAAGGTGCCGGCCAAGTCGGCAGGCGTGAGCAATTCGGGTACGGCTTGGGCGGCAAGAATCAGCGCCAGCTCGTCCGCTTCGCTGCGGCCATTGCTGGCGGCCATCACCGTGAGCGAACGCATGGCGGCGTCGGTGCCGATCCAACCGGGGCATACCGCGTTCACGCGAATGCGCCGTGGGCCGAGTTCCCAGGCCAGCGAGCGGGTCAGGCCGATGACGGCATGTTTGCTGGCCACATAGGCGGAGAACCCCGGCACACCTTTCAGGCCCCAGATTGAGGCCTGATTAATCACCGAGCTACCGGCTTTGAGCTGGCCTTGCAGGGCGCGGGTCAGGCGCAGCATGGAGGCGACGTTGTTATCCAGCAGCGCCTGCCAATGGGCGTCGGCAGCGGCGCCGGTATCGCTCAGCGGCGTGGCGTACTCCACACCGGCATTGTTGATCAGCACATCTAAGGGCCGCCCTTCACGGCTGGCGGCAAAGGCGGCAATCGCTTCGCTGTCACCCAGGTCGAGGGTGCTAGTGGTGACGGCCGTAAGGTTGTGCAGCTCATCCGCCACGGCAGCCAAGGCGTCGCCGTTCCGGTCGAGCAATTCCAGGCATGCGCCCTGCTCGGCGAAAGCGCGCGCCAGGCCTTTGCCGATACCACTGGCGGCGCCGGTCAGCACCACGGTTTTGCCGCTGTAGTCGAGGTTCATCGCTACACCGCCGTCAGAAACGACACGCCCACGGCGCCGTAAAAACCATCGGCACGCCGTTGCTGTTCAGGCGCGGCCACTTCGCCGTAGTTATCGTCCATCACCCGGCGCAGGCGGTGTTGGTGGAAGCTTTTGAGCAGCAGGTACATCGGCAGCACCTGGGCGTAATCGCTGCCATACAACTCGCGATGCAGGGCCGGCAGGCGATACCAAGGCGCCACCGGCTTTTCGTGGTGGGCGTTGTGGTAGGAAAAATTCAGCAGCAGCAGGTTGAGCGCCGGCCAGCGCGCCGAGACTACATTGCTGTAAGTGTTGTGCTGCTCGTAAACGCGGTCGCGCACTTTGTCATTTGGAATGGCGCCGCCATCTTCCAGCACCGCAAAGGCGTCGTAGGTGTGCTGATAGGCATCAGCAAAACGCAACACGGTGAGCATCACCATCCAGGCCACGCAATAGAGCACCAAGGCCTTGAACGACACAACGGCGAGGGCGGCAAACAGCACGCTGCGGATCGCCAGCGTAAGCAGCACTTTTTTGCGGTTGGCACGGTGTTTCGGGTCGTGGGTGATAAAGGGCAACACCACCACGTAGTAATGCATCACCAGCTCAATGGCCGGGATATAGGCCCACTCCAAGGCCAGGATGACTTTGCGTAGCCAGACTGGGCAGGCGTTCATAAACACCTTGGTATCAAAGGTGATGACATCGGCGCGGTCGACGTGGTGGCGCATATGTTTTTTGCGCAGGTATTGGAAGCCGGCGTAGCAACTGCCACACAGCCAGCTGCACACCTCACCCGCCCATTCGTTGTGCTTGGGCTTGGCGAAAATGGTGCCGTGGGCGAATTCGTGGATCAGGTAGGCGGCGATGATCATCCCGTGGCCCAGCAGCACGGTGCCGAGCAGGTTCAAACCCCAGTTGCCGGCGAACAGCAGGGCAAAACCGCCGAGGTAGGTAACGAAGACATAGGCGAACGCCAGGCTATTGGGCAGTTTGCCGTCGGCGTAGCGGAATACTTGGGTCGACATGTGGGCTCCTGTTTTATCGGCGTTGCCCGTGGTGCACACAGCACACAAAGCGGTGGTGTGCGAGGTAGGGTGCGCTGTGCGCACCACAGGCGACTCGAAATCGAGCGGTTACTTGGCCAGGGCTTCGACGAAGGACGCGTCAAAGGTGGTGGCGAAATCCGGAATGGCCGGAATCTGGCCGTTGTCTTTGAGCAAGGTGCCGATCACTGCGCCGCTGCCAAAGAACGAGCTGGTGGCGTCGGACTTCTCAAAGTTTTTGCTCATCTCGGCGAGCGGAATGTTGTACACGCCGCTCATCTGCTCGGTGGCTTCCTTGGCGCTGACGCCCAGCACTTTGCCGATGATTTGCGCGGACTCGTCCGGATGGCTTTTGATATACGCCAAGCCATCGACGTAGCCCTGCATCAGCGCGTTGATTGCCACTTTGCGTTTAGCGATGACTTTTTCGTCGAACACCAGTACGTCGGTGATCAAGCCGGGGGCGTCTTTGGAGGAATAAACGACGTGGAACTTGTCACCCGGCATGCCGAGGATTTGCGACACGTTGGGCTCGTAGGTCACGCCCACCGGCAGGCTACCGGAGGCCATGGCGCCGGGAATGCTTTCCGGGGTCATGTTGATTGGCTTGATGTCTTTCTCGGTCAGGCCGTTGGTTTTCAGGGCATAGGCAAGCAGGAAGTCCGATGGCGACAGCGGGTTGTAGCCGACTTTTTTGCCTTTGAAGTCCTTCACCGAGGTGATGGTTTTCTCGGCAACGATGGCATCACCACCGTTGGAGAAGTCGATGGGCATCACCACTTTATGCTTGAGGCCCTTGGCAACCCCGCCGACCACTTGGTCATAGGTGAGCATGCCGCCGTCCAGCGCGCCGCCGACCATGGCGGTAGGAATCAGTGCCGGGTCGTTGAAGAACTGCAGCTCCACTTTCAGGCCGTGGGCTTTATACAGATCGAGTTTGTCGGCGACATAAAACGGCGCGTAACCGGCCCACACAACGGTACCGATTTTCAGCGTTTCAGCGGCTTGGGAAGCCAGCGGCAACAGGCTGGCGGCAGTGGCCAGAACAGCCCCGAGCAGGCTTGTGCGCATTGATGAGAGCTTGAAGCAAGACAACGGCGTGGTCATGGCAACACTCCTACACGTTAGGGAAACAGGCACGGGATGACATCACGTCTCCCGGGCTTTTCTCCCGCCGTGTAGCCCTACTCCTTAGGGCCGGAAAACTCTCGGACCAGCGTCCACTGCAAGTGGACCGGAACCCTAGTTCGCCTCTGGTTACAGCTCCTGTGTGCCAAGCGTCATGAGCAGCTATGTGACGGCGGTGCCGACGCGAGAACTCATCCCGTTCGGATGGTGATGTAGCAAGGTCGGTGCCAGGCGCTGGTATGGCGGTAAAAACCTTACGGATTCAAGGGTTTGGCTGGAAGGGGCAGAAGGGTTTGCGGGGATGTGGTTGGTGGGGGCGCACCAGGGGTAGGCAAGGGCGCATGGTTTCAGTGCGCTGCAGGGTGGTTTTTTTGGGTTACGCGGTGGTGGCTTTTTGTATAGCGGAGTTCTTCTTTGGCGCGTTTGCGGGGCGTTTGGTTTCGCGCCTTATGCGCGACTCACTTTTTAGCAATCGCCCTAAAAAGTAAGCAAAAACGGCTTGCCCCAACCTTGGCCTTGCGCTGCGCTCCAGGTCCCCTCGCTGCGTCGTTACTCCAGGGGTCGGCGTGCAGGGCCATCCTTGGCCCCACGCCTTTCGCGGCTCCTGCCGCTCTACCCCCTACGCAACGACTCCACTCGGCCTGCGCTAATGGGGCGGGTGGGTCAAAAGCGGTGGATCAAAAGCAGAAGGTCAAGCAGAAGATCAAATGCGGGAGATCAAGCAGGCAACGCCTGAGCCCCTTGCACCTGATTCCTCCCGCCCTGTTTGGCCGCGTACAGCGCCCGATCTGCGGCACTTAACAGCGCCTGCACATCCAAGCCTTGCTCCGGCGAGTTACACGCCACCCCCACACTTACGGAGAGCTTCACTCGCTCTTCGCCGTGTTCAAGCTCAATGCCCGCCACCGCCAGGCGAATCTGCTCGGCCAAGTCCAGGGCATCCTGCGGATTGCTGTCGCGCAACAACACGACAAACTCTTCGCCGCCATAGCGCGCGGCCAGGTCGGCGCTGCGCCGGGTCGCCTGCTTGAGTACCTGGGCCACTGCTGAAATGCAGCTGTCGCCAAACGGGTGCCCGTAGGTGTCGTTGATCCGTTTGAAGTGGTCGATGTCGATCATCAGCACGCCCAGCGCGGGGTCGTGCAGTTGCGCCAGTTGTTGGTCGCAATAGCGGCGGTTGGCCAGTTGCGTCAGCGCGTCGGTGTGGCTGATGCGCGTCAGTTCGCTGTTGGCCTCTTCCAGGTCAAGTTTGGTCCGTTGCAGCGCGGCGGTGCGCTCTTGCACGCGGTTTTCCAGTTCTTCGTTGGTGCGCCGCTGCACTTCGAGGGTTTGTTGTTGCAGGCTCAGGGCGCTTTCGCGGGCTTCCAGCAGGCTTTGCTGGGCTTGCAGCCGCGCGGCACGCTCGCGGTTAAGGCGGTCGGCCAAGGCGATGGAAAGCAGGATAAATTCGACAAAGAAACCCAGCGTCTGTGCACGCAGGGTCATCTGGTTGATCGGTAGCAGGCCGTCCAGCGCGGCCACATGCACAAAGGTGCAGGCGATCAGAAAGCTCCAGGCGAGGATAAATATCGGTGCCGAGGCATTGCCACGGCGCCAGGCCGATACCGCCACCACCAGCGCCAGAATGCACGAGGCCAGTGCCACTTGGTTAATGCCTATCCAGTACAGCCAGCTGGGCTGCACCAAGGTCAGCACCAGCGCCACCAACCAATACAGCGCCAGCAGGTTATTGGTCCACAGTGGCCAACCGCCGTAGCGCTTGAGGCGCAGGAAGGCGCGGATAAACATGGCGGCGGCAAAGAAGCTCCAGAACGCTGATAGCGCGTAGATCTGTCGCGCCGGCGCGCCCAGGTCCGGCCACACATACAGCGGCCCGATACCGGTAATGCTCAGCTCGTAAATAATCACCCCGGCCAGGTACAGGGTGTACCAGACATAGCTGCCATGTTTGGTGAACAGGTACAGGCTGGCGTTGTAGAGCAGGATGGCAAGCATGGCGCCGAAGAACATGCCGAGCAGCAGGCGCAGGCTTTTTTCTTCGGCCTGGAACTGCGCGTCGCTGTAGAGCTGCATGGGCAGCACCAGGTTTTCCATGCTGCGCACGCGCATATATACCCAGGCTTCTTCGGACTTCTGCAGGCTCAGGGGAAAGACTAATTGCCGTTCGGCCACCGGCCAGCTGTGCAATGGCAAGTGATCACCGGCCGATTGCAGGGCTCCCCAACTGCGGCTTTCGGGGTAGTACAGGCGCACATCGGCGCGGTCGAGAATGGGCCAGTCGACGACTAGCAGCCAGTCGTTGATAGCCGCCAGATTCAGCAGGTGCATACGCACCCACACCGCTTGCTCTTGATGGCCGAGGTTCAGCGAATCGCTATTAACCGCCTGCCAGCCCCGTGAGCGCTGCGCATCGACAAATTGCAGGGGTTGTTGCGGCAGCAGGTATTCGAGTTGTGGGCCAAGGCGCAGCGGCTCCATATCGTCCTGCAATTGCACCAGCGCGGCCGAGCAGGAAAAGGCTGCCAGCCAGCACAACAGTAAGCTTATGACTTGTACACGCACCCGCATCGCTTGCCCTTTGCCTGCGTGTCGGTCCACGACGGTGACCGACGTCTTGCACACAGGCTAGCAGGCGAGCTCACTCACCGCCCACGGCAAAGTTGGGCAAGGTGTCGACCGGTTGCACGAAGTCGAAGGGAATCGACTCCAGCGCCAGGCCCATATTGCGTTGAATGACGAAGTGCAGGTGCGGGCCGCTGCTGTTGCCAGTGTTGCCCGAGCGCGCCAGTGGCGTGCCGAGGGCAATGCGTTGGCCTTCGCCGACCAGCACCGAGCCTTTCATCAAGTGCAGATAAACGCCCATGGTGCCGTCATCGTGCAGTACCCGCACAAAGTTACCGGAGGGGTTATTGCCACGGCCGCTTTGCTGGTTTTCCACCTTGACCACGGTGCCGGCGCGTGCCGAGACGATAGGCGTGCCTTCGGGCATGGCGATATCGATGGCGTAGCGGCCTTTGGGCGTGAAGTGGCTGTATTTGCCATTGGCGCCCTGGCTCTGACGGAACGGCCCGCCCTGCCAGGGCAAGGGGTACTCATAGACGATAGGCTGCAAGCGCGGGTCGCCAAGGGCAGTGCGCAATTTCGGTTTGTAGCGCATGGGCTGGCTGGGGTCGCGCGGGGCCAGGGTGGCCAGGCGGATTTTGCTGCGCGGCGGCAATACCCAGTGGATAGGTTTATCCGGCATGCCGGAGACGTTGACTGCGTTGTTAACGCTTAGCTCCACTTCCACCGGCGCGTAGAGGTCGTTGCGTACCAGCAGGGTTTCGCCGGCATCGTGCTTTTTGGTTTCCAGTTTTACCTGGGTATCCAGGCGCTCGACCATGCGATCACGGAACACAAACACCTGCGCGCCGGGCGCGGCTTTGTCGGTGTAGGTCACCACACCATTGGCATCGGTGTATTTGTAGATGGTCAGGGCCAGCGCCGGATTGGCACCGGTCAGCAGCAGACCACAGAGAAAGATAATGCGCCCTAGCATAACGGCATCGTTCTAATGGGTACGTGGACGGCAGAGATTAGCAGCGCCACCGGCGCCAGGCGAGGCGTGGGCGGGCGGGTTGTGATCCGCCTCGCGCCGCTGGTCGCCTGCCCCTGCGTTTAGGCGCCGGGGGAGAAGTGTTTCTGTGTGGTGCCACGGGCGATCAGGCGCGAGAGGTAGTCGAGCTTTTGCGGGTCGCGGTCGACAAAGCGGAAGATCAGTTGCAGCCATTCGCTGTCGGGCTTGGGTTCGAATGCCGCCACTGAATGCAGGTAGCCGTTCAGGCGCGCCACTTCGCCGCCGTCGCCTTGTTCCAGGTCGAGCACGGCGCTTTCCAGTACTTGCGGCAGGTTGTCCAGGCGCTTAACCAGTAACGCTGCCTCTTTCAGGCTGAGTGCTTTGATCACGCACGCCAGGCTGCCACTGGCCAGGCGCAGTTGCCCTTGACCACGGCCGGAGGGTGCGGCGGCAGCTGGCGCGGGTTTGGCCGCGCCACCAAGCAAGGCAGCAGCCGAACCCGTGGGCGCGGCCGGTGCAGCGGCTTTGGGTTTGACCACCTCAGCAGCCTTGCCGCCGGTAAGCGCCGACAGCGAGTCATTGCCAAAGGGCGAGGCCGCTGCGGTTTTCACTGCGCCGCTCATCAACGCTTCCAACTTGCCGGACTTGTGCAGGGCTTTTTTGACTTTGGTGACCAACTGCTCGTTGGTAAACGGCTTACCGATAAAGTCGGAGACGCCAGCCTGAATGGCCTGCACCACGTTGTCTTTATCGCCACGGCTGGTGACCATGATAAACGGCAGGGTTTTCATCTCTGGCTGCTCGCGGCACCAGGTCAGCAACTCAAGGCCGGAGAGCTCGGGCATTTCCCAGTCGCAGAGAATCAGGTCGAAGCTTTGCCGACCCAGAATTTGCTGGGCCTTGCGCCCATTTACCGCGTCTTCGATTTGAATGCCGGGGAATGAATTGCGCAGGCCCTTCTTCACCAGATCCCGAATAAACGGCGCGTCATCCACCACCAGCACGCTGACTTTGCTCATCGACCACCTCTTCCGTAATGGCATAAGCATAGCCTCGCCTTACGGCGAATAGCCAAATCGGTTTTCTGAACTCGACGCTAACGCACAAAAACGACCACGCCCGGGCAATGCCGGGCGTGGTTTTGCGTTGAACGTAGGGTGTGCTGTGCGCACCATGGGTACGCCGGGTAGATCGCTTGGTGCGCGCAGTGTTCAGCCGGGAGACATGGGTAACACCTGTCGGGAGACATGGGTAACGGGTTGATGATCATGTCGTCCGTTGCCTGATGTCTATCTGGCGCAGGGTTTTGCGGA